>NZ_JBYSXB010000012.1:0-119271 GCF_058781765.1 Arthrobacter sp. FW306-1B-G06A
GGTCAGGCGCCCCCGCCAACCCGGCACGCCCGGGGCGCCTGACCCTGTCCAAAAATACTTGCCGCGCCCGGTCAATCACTTGCCGCCAACGGGCAACTCAACATGCCGCGCCCGGTCATTTCTAACTTGCCGTTGACAAGCACCTGGCCGAGGCTTGGCCAGCAGCCCCACACGCACTTGACTGACCCGAACGACACCGACATTTCCAACTGCCGATCCCCGGACGCTGCGGGAAACGGCTAGCGGCAAGGCACGCATCCGAGAGCTGAGTCGCAATTCTGCCACAGGCTGTGGCAGAAACACGACGGGCAACGACGGCCTGCTGCTGGACTGGGCAGCCTCCTGAGCCGTCAGTATGACGAGATGGCGACCCCGCCGCGATCATTCGTCGTCGATGGATTCCTGGTTCCCGACGGTCCCTTGTTCCAAGGCAGCCGTGATCGCGGCGGGGGAGGGGAGCGCCTCGCGTTCCTTGTCCGGGAGTGTCTCGTACGTATACGAGGTGACGGCGATAGGCTGGGACGAGCCGTCGAGGGCGTATCGGACGGTGGGGTCGTGTTTCGACCCGCACACGAGGATCCCGACCGAAGGCGCCATGCCGGGGAATTTCACGAGGTCGTTGACCGCGGCAACATAGAAGTTCAACTGCCCCAGCTGTTCCGGACGGAACTTGCCAGCCTTAAGTTCAACGACCACGAACCTGTTTGTTGGCACGTGCACTAGTAGAAGGTCTATGTAGAAGTCCTCGCCTTTGACGTCCAGATGATACTGGCGACCGTAGAACGCGAAGCCCCTGCCAAACTCGGCCAACGTCTGGGACATGCGTTGTGTCATAGCCTCCTCGATGGCCAATTCTTCTGCTTCGGTGGTTAGTCCCAGGAAATCCAGTACCAGCGGATCCTTAGCGACGTTCTGAGCCAGCTCGGCACCACCTGTTGGCAGGCGTGCTTCGAGGTTGTTGGGCGCGGCCCCGATCCGCCGGTGCAAGCCCGTGGCGATCTGGTGCTCGAGGACCGTGAGTTTCCACTTTTGTTTGCTGGCCAATTCGGCGTACCAGTCGCGTACTTCAGGGTCCTTCAACTTGAGCAGTTCGATGATGTGTCCCCAGCCCAGTGTCCCGATGCGGTCCCGCACGTCGGCGTCGGAGAAGTCCCAGGCAGCGGCGAAAGACCGCATGTAGAAAAGGTTCGAGCGGGAGAAACCACGCATGTGCGGGAATGAAGCCTTCAGATCTGGCGCGAGGCGCTGCAGGATCTTCGAACCCCACGGTTCCTGCGTCTGTCGCTGCAGAATCGTGGCGCCGATGCCCCGATACATCTCCACCATTGCAGAACTGGCTGCCTGCTGGGCACGTAGCTGTGCGGCGGTCACCAGCTCCTTCAGTGAAGCAAGTGTTCCTATATATCCGCTGGGCAGGTCAGGTTCGATCGTGGGCACGCAACCACACTATCGGCTACCTCAGCCCTCGGTCGCCGGAGTCAGGCGCTTAAATTGTCCAAAGCGCTTTGGACAATTCAGGCGAATGATCGGGCCCGACTAGACGCCCCACGCGTCGAATGTCGACCTCGCAACCACAGTGGTTATCTTGCCGACGTGCAGGCGATGTAGCGGCCGACGCAGCCTGGCGTGTCATATACGCTGCTATCAGCAGCCTCGGCCGGCGGAGAGCGGTGCTCCAAGCCCTCGTTGCTGCGGTCACCGGCTCTGTTCGTCAACGAACTCAAGACCGGAAGATCACGGCGCAACGATTCGTGGCATCGGGCACAACACCCCACCACTCCGACCTGTCCCTCCATAGATCAGAGACACAATGCAAGTTTGCCGCCGAGAACCTGTGCGCCTATCGACCAGAAGTCGGCAGCTCCTGAGATGATGTCTCAGTCTGGGGCAAGGAATGTGTTGCAGATTCGCCATCCGCAGTTTTTAGGCAGGAGTTTTCAATTGCAGGATTTGCAGGATGCCGTAGTCAAAGGCCGTGCGATCTTCGTGGTCGGCACCGGCCTTTCGATCGCCGGCTCCGCTGGAGCGTCGACGGCAAGCTGGGTCGGTCTCCTGGAGGAGAGCCTGGACTATATATCTGACAGGAAAATGGCCCACGAGCAGTGGCGGCCAATGATCGAGCACACGCTTGGGTACGCTCGCACGACAAGCGACACTGCAGCTCTCGTGTCAGTAGCAGGGATGGTGCAAACACAGATAAAGCTTGCCGGGGACTTCGCCTATGCCAAATGGCTGAAGGAAATGGTTGGGGAGCTGAAGCCCGTTGATGACTCCTGGGCTAATGCTCTGGATGGAGTGAGCTGCCCGATCTTGACCACCAATTACGACTCGCTCATTGAGCAGAGCACCGGCCGCCAATCAGCTACCTGGGAGAACGCGGGGGAGATTCAAAGGATACTTGCCAACAACTCCAATAGCGTGGGCCATCTTCATGGCCTTTGGTCAGAACCGGAATCGGTCATTCTGAGTGACCGGGACTACACGAAGCTATTAGCAAGTCAGACAGCTCAAGACTTACAAAAGGCTGCTTCGGCACTCAAGTCAATTATTTACGTTGGAGTCGGGTCGGGCTTGGAAGATCCCAATTTTTCCAGGCTAATCGACTGGCATCGTCGAAGCTTCGAGGATTCTCAGCATCGTCACTACCGGCTCTGCAGGGAGTCGGAGCTAAAAGAACTCCTCGTTGAACATAGAGCAGACCATATCTTACCCGTGGCTTACGGAGATGACTTTGGTGATTTGCCCGCCTTTCTGGCGTCAATATCACCAACCTCTTCGACTCCCGTCCTCCTGTCGCCAAGTGGCCTGGTTCTTGACTCCACGCAGCTGGCTAGGGATGCTCTGGCAGGTCAAGTGCGGCTTCAATCAATCGTCTGTGAGAACTCAGATGACCGAGAAACCCGTGGTGTTGAAGAGCTTATCGTTCCCCCGGTGCTGTACCCGGTCTCAAACGAAAATATGCAAGCGGCCGAACAACTGGCGGCGAAGAAGAAGATCAAAAGGTCGGACCCTTTTGAGGTGAGTCGGTTGAAGGGCGTAGTACTCATCGTCGGAGACGAGAACTCGGGCCTCACTACTGCCCTGCAGTGGCTTCTTGATCAAGCTGCAGCCGAGTCGTCACTTCCGCCCATTCTCTTGGACTTTAACAAGTTCCCTAAAGGTGGGCGTCCATTGATCCAACAGCTGCGTAGCCAGGCTCGCATCTTGAGCCTCCTTCCTCCGGGCGTTGATCAACTGGAGGAGGCTGTGATCGCTATTGATAACGTCACTCCATTTGCCGGCAAACGATGCGACCAAATGATCGAAGATCTGCTCAAGATTAATCCGAGACAGGTCTTCTTAGGTTGTCGCACAGACAAAGAACCAGAGTTCTTGGACCGGCTTACATCGGCCGGTCTGACACCTGAGGTTAGATATATGGGTCGATTCAGCCGGCGAGACGTGGTCAAACTCGTACGTCTTGCTGCTCCAGTGCGACCAGAGCAGATAGCTTCGCGGGTTGTCGCCGTACTGGCGCAGCAGAATCTTCCGCACACCCCATTCATAGTCTCGTTGCTGGCCTCGATCCTCCTGGCCGGCAACGCGATTCAAGCCAACAGCTCACATACGACCTTGTTGGACCAGTACCTAAGTCAGCTTCTGGGCCGCGGCAATGTCGATGAGGACGCACGTTGGTCGTTGGATGCGGGGCTTAGGGAGGCCGTCCTAGCGGATTTGGCCAAACTATTTGTCGAGCAGAGAGCCGGCTCAATCCAGGGATCGGTGGTGAGTAGACGGATAGAGGATTACTTCGAGGCTAGGGACATCTCTGAATCGGCCTTTGAACTACTCAGTTATTTCAGTGCTCAGCGTGTACTGCGAAGCGACGGAAATATGATCCGCTTCAGCCACCACAGTTATTTGTACCTGTTCGCCGCCAAAGCGGCGGCCGACGACTCCGCGTTCCGCGAACTGATCCTTCAAGATCCAACTCTTTTCGCTCCCATCATCAGACATTACGCTTCGCTCAAGCGCCAAGACTCTGACTTGTTGGCGAGAATGGAACTGTATCTCGATGAGTCACAGCATTTGACTGAAGGACGCCCGGCACTTCGTCAGGTCGATGTAGTAGAGGCACCGGAGGAACTTGATATCGCGTTCCTCGGGGACACCAGCAGTGCATCGAGCAGCGCTGTACCCTCACCTGAACTGCCTGAAGAGGAGGAAGTTCTCCCATACAACGAGCCAGAAGCGTTCCCCCTTGCGCTTCCAGAGGACCTGCCTCCAGCCTACCGATACTCGATCGTCCTAGACGTCGTATCTACCGCATTGCGGGACTGCTTCCAAGTTCCTGAACCGGAACTCAAAGCTAGGCTCCTTCGAAAGGTCCTCATCGGGTGGGGCAGGTACTTGGCACTGTTTGAGGCAGATACGGGATTTCGCGAAGCCTTACGCAACGTCGCCGACACCACGGCGGAGGCGTTAGGAATCGAGGATGCGGACGAGCGCGAGTATTTCATCAAACGTCTCACGACGATATTTCCACCGTTAATGGTTACGTCCGGAATCGCGTCCTCGCTCTCCTCCAGGAAGTTGCTGAAGGCGCTGGACAAGGCTATCGAAGACAAGAACTTTACGGCGGATCCAGAGGGGGCAATCTCAGCAGCTTTTATGGTGTTCAACGTCCGAGAGCCCGGTTGGGCCAAGCAACTGAGCGCTGTGAGTGCGGAGCACCTGACTCTAGAAGTCTTCGCTGACTTTTTCTTGAACCTGTGCAGTTTCACGTACTTCGAAATGGACGTGAATCCAGAAGATGACGCGTACCTTCTGAGATACATCTCCGAGCTTTCGGTGGCCGGGTTTAAATTCAAGTCTGAAGTTGAGCGCAAGACTCAGCGCGGACGCGTCGAACAGGCAATCCAAAGACAGCGTTCCCAACGAAGGGCCGTAGCGGCTTCCAAACAGCGAGAGGCCATTGAAACATCGCGAGACGAGCCAGCGTTGACCGCGGGTTCTCATGAGATCTCGGTGGACGCTTAGCTCCTATCCATAAAGATGAGGCTCCAGCTCCAGTTGCCGTCGAGGTTCAGTGAAGAACGTTACCGTCACCCTGCGTACATCGCTGCGAATAGATCTCTTCGCAGGTGGGCGTGGCGTGGCGGCTGTGTGCTGTTGTGGGTCGTTCCGGCATTTCGTCTTGGTGGGGCTCGACATCAGTGTGCTCACCGCTCGAGTTTGAGTCCTCAGCGCTCGGTCGGCACACCGCGACCGCCAGCTTCCTGGTGGCCGCAGCAGCGCGGAGCTACACTCCGTGGGCGGAATACTTGTCGGCTGTCTTCCCAAGCGATGTTGAACCCGGTTTGTGGACTTGTGTTCAGGATTCTTCACGGTCGCACGTCCGGCGACCGCCGGATCCAAGCGCGCGACGGGCTGTTGCACCGCCGTCGCTGAGACAATCCCCGCCGGACCCGGGATTTTCGCAGGTGCTTACTGGCTCAACATTCGGGCCCACATCTTCGGGAACTCCGGCATTGTCTTCGATGTGGTCGCGATGTCCTCGACCTTGACTCCCTCGACGGCGAGGCCCAAGACCGCCCCGGCCGTGGCCATCCGGTGATCACCGTAGCTCTTGACGACGCCGCCGTGCAGCCGCGCGGGGCGGATCAGGAGACCATCCGCGGTTTCTTCAGCGTCCCCGCCGAGACGTGTGATCTCCGCAACGAGCGCGGCCAGGCGGTCCGTCTCGTGTCCACGGGCGTGGGCGATGCCGGTGAGGCGTGATGGAGAGTCCGCCAGCGCGCACAGCGCCGCGACAGTCGGCGCGAGCTCGCTCGTATCGGCGAACTCGGCCCCGGTGATGCGCTCCCCGCCCCGCACCGTCAGTGTGCCGTCTTCGAGCGTCACGCCGGCCCCGAGTTTCGGGAGGATGGTACGCCACGAGTCGCCGACCTGGGTCGTGTGTGCGGGCCAGCCCGGCACACGGACCGTCCCGCGTGTAACGAGCGCTGCAGCGAGGAAGGGGCCTGCATTGGAGAGATCCTGCTCGATCCTCACGTCGAACGCCCGGATCTGTCCCGGTGTGACGAACCAGTGATTGGGGCTCGAATCGTCGACCTCGACACCGAGCTCGCGCAGCACGGCCACGGTCATGGCGATGTGGTCGAGGCTCGGAACGTGCTCGCCGACGTGTTCGAGATGGAGGCCGTTCTCGAAGCGCGCGCCCGCGAGCAACAGGGCCGAGAGGAACTGGCTCGATCCGCCCGCGTCGATCACGACGTGCCCGCCCTGCACGGCACCTGCGCCGTGCACAGTGAACGGAAGCGATGACGGACGGCCGCGGGCGCAGGAGAGGCCGACGCCCAGCGCGTCGAGGGCGTCGATTACCGGACCCATGGGACGCACCCGGGCGTGGGGGTCGCCGTCGAACGCGATCTCGCCGCGGCACAGCGCAGCGATCGGCGGCACGAACCGCATGACGGTGCCCGCGAGCCCGCAGTCGACGGTAATGGCGCCCAGATCCGGGCCCTGCTTCAAAGGGGTGATCTCGAGGTCCCGCCCGTAGCTGCCGTCCCCCGCGATCTCTGTGACGGTCGCGCCCAGTGCCCGTAGGGCAGCGATCATGAGTTGCGAGTCACGCGAGAGCAAGGGCGCACGAAGCCGGCTCGGGCCGTCGGCGAGGGCCGCAAGGACGAGGTACCTGTTCGTGAGCGACTTGGAGCCGGGCACGGCAACAGTTGCGTCAATCGGCCCCTTGGCGAATGGTGCGGGCCATGGGCCGGCCGGGACAGTCACGCGAGTCCTCCGTTCGAGCGCCGGGGTCCGGCGGGCTCCGCGGCCTCGGATGCATCGGCACTTTCCCCCTGGGCCGCTTTGAAGTCTGCGCCAGCGCTGTTGCCGCGCCTAGCGACGTGATGAAGGCGCTGGTGGAGTCGCACGGTCAAAACTGTCGTCACCTGTTGCCCGCGCCGGAAAGCAGGCGCACCACGCGAATGACGGCCGCATGGTCGAGCGCGCCCGCGCCCCCGGCAACAAGGCTCGCCATCTGCTGGGAGGCCACGGATCCCAAAGGCAGAATAACACCGTGACCGCGCGCGGTATCCAGCGCGATGCCGAGGTCCTTGTGGTGCAGAGCGGCCCGGAAACCGGGGGTAAAGTCACCGCCGCTCATGGCGGCACCTTTCTGGCTGAGTACCCGGCTGCCGGCCAGGCCATCACCCAACACCTCGAGCGCCGGCGCAAGAGGCACCCCGGCGGCGTCAAGTAGCACCAGTGCCTCGGCAAGGATGGCCAGATTGCCGGCCACAATCAGCTGGTTGGCAGCCTTGACGGTCTGGCCGGCGCCGGCTGGACCGACGTGCACGATGGTGTGGCCCAGCGCCCGCAGGTACGGGAGTGCCCGGTCGAGCACCGCCGCCTCACCCCCGACCATGATGGACAGCACACGGTTGATCGCGCCCTGTTCGCCGCCGGAGACCGGGGCATCGAGCACGTCCACTCCCCGGTCCTGACCGTATTGGGCGATCCGGCGGGCGGCATCCGGGCGGATGGTGCTCATGTCTACGAGCAGGCTTCCGCGTGGCATCGCGGCAAGCAGGCCATCCGGGCCCAGAGTGACCTTCTCGACGTCCGGCGTGTCCGGGAGCATCGTGATCACCAGGTCGCAGCGTTGTCCCAATTCGGCAAGGCTGTCGGCCGCAGCCCCGCCGCGGCGGACAAGGTCGTCCGTCCGGGCTTGGCTTCGGTTGTATCCGATCACGTCGTGACCGGCGTCGAGCAGCGCGGCCGCCATGGGCAGGCCCATGATGCCCAGACCGACGAATCCGATACTCATCGGGACGCCCTTGAGGCACGGGCAATCAGGTCGGCGTCTTCCTGCTGACGCTGTCGGGCGTCAATGAGGACCTGTCCTTCCCGGTCACGGGGGACTACGACGACCCCGTCGGTGTCTGCCACCACGAGGTCGCCCGGGTTGACGACCACGCCCGCGCACTGGATCTGGCCGCCGACGTCGCCGTCCCATCCCTTGTTCGGGCCGGCGGCACAGATGCCGCGTCCAAAGACGGTGAAGCCCAGCTGGCGGATCGCCTCGACATCGCGGACCGCGCCGTCGACGACCAGGCCGATCACACCGGCGCGCATGGCCTCCATGGTGCGAACCTCACCCCAGACGGCCCGGTCCGTGAAGCCACCGGCGTCGACAACGAGGATGCTGCCGGCCGGTGCCGTCTCGATGGCGCGCAGCAGGGTGTTGTTCTCGCCCGGCATGCTCCGGGCAGTCCATGCCCGCCCAAGCAGAGTGCCGCCGACGATCGGGCGCATGGTCGCGTGCATGGCCTGGAATCGGTTCAGGCAGTCGCAGACGGTGCCGCTGGGCAAGCCCCGCCACTTCTCGAGGTCGTCAGCGTGAGCGGTAGCCATGAGTTACTCCTTGGAGGCTTTGGGTGTGAGTCGGTTGGTTCAAGCGTTCGAAGAGTTGCTGAGCGTTGCGGTGCCGGATCAGGTCGAGGTCGGCAGCGGACAGCAACGGGGTCTGCGCGATCCGATGGGCGGACGAGGCGATCTGGGGTTGGGGAGTGAACGGCCAGTCAGTCCCGTAGAGCAGCTGGCTCGGCGGTGCCAGTTGCAGGAGCGAGGCCAGCTGTGTGTCGAGCGGGAACCCGGCCAGGTCGTAGTGCAGCCGACGCAAGATGGCCAGGGCGTCGACGGGCTCGGCACCGTGCCGCTCAGCCGTCATTTGGCCGAGCGTGTGGATCCGGTCAGCGAGCGACGGCAGGGCTCCGCCGCCGTGCGGGACGATGATTCTCAGCCCCTTGTATCCCCCCAGCGCACCTTTCAGAATGAGGCCGGTGATGGCCCGGGTGGTCTCAATTGGGAACTCGATGATGCTGCGTGGCTGACCAAAGGACGTCTGCTCCCAACACGGTGGCGACGTGGGGTGGACGAAGACGACGGCGCCCCGGCGGTCGAGTTCGTCAAGGACGGGACGAAACCTTTCATCGAACAGGTAGATCCCGCGGTAGTTTGTCAGCAGCACCACCCCGTCGGCCTTGAGCTCACCCAGTGCGTATTCAATCTCTTCCAGCGCGCTGTCCACGTCAGGCAACGGCAGGGACGCGTAGAACCCGAACCGGTCAGGGTGACGGGCGACCAGCGCCGCCGCATCCTCATTGACACCACGGGCGAGCACCACCGCCGAGCGGTCGTCACCAAAATGGACACCCGGAGATGAGACAGACAGGATGGCCACGTCTACGCCGAGATCATCCATTGTGCGGAGGGCCTGGCCAACCTCCCACTCCGGCCATGCCGCCAAACCGTCCGGGCCCGGAATTCCACACTGTTCGTAAGCCGTCCTATACCTCTCGGGCAGGAAATGTGCGTGAACGTCGATGCTTCCTCGTTGACTCACAGCGATCCCTTCATCCGGCGACAACGAAGCATCGCACCGCGGGCTGCAGCCGAACAAGCAGGTCCTCGACGCCGGCGAAGGAACTCATTCTGACTTCGCTGGCCCTTTTCGGATAGCGGCGCTCGAACGCCTCGCCGACTGGCGGTACCAGCTCCCCGGTCACAGGCGTGCCTCGATCCGGTTGCCATGGATGTCGAACCGGTGGACGCGGTCAGCGGGGGCGTGGGCGGTGATCCTTTCGGGTACGCGATCATCGGCCCGGAGGCGTATCCGGACGGATTCCTGGCCCCAGCGGAAGTGCACAATGCGCTCGGTGCCGATCAGATCGGCGTCGATGACCGGGCCCGAAAGGGCAAGTGCGTTGGGGGAATCGCCAAGGAGGAGGTCTTCGGGGCGGATGCCCAGGGTCCCAGGCGGCAGTCCAAACGGCTGCGCCTTGAGGAGATTCATCGCACCCAGGAATCCCGCCACGAAGGTGGTTGCCGGTGAGCCGAAGACCTCCTCGGGGGTGCCGGAGTGCTCGATTCTCCCATCGCGGAGCACGACGAGCTGGTCTGCGAGGGCGAGCGCCTCGGTCTGGTCATGGGTGACATAGACCATGGTCGTGCCCAGTTGCCGTTGCAGGGCACGGATCTCGGTGCGCATGCTTACCCGCAGCTCGGCGTCCAAGCTGGACAGCGGTTCGTCCATGAGCAGTACGCTGGGGCGGCGCACGAGTGCTCGGCCGATCCCTACGCGTTGGCGTTGCCCGCCCGAGAGTTGTGCCGGTTTTCGCTCTAGCAGGTGATCGATCTTCAGCAACTCGGCCACGTTCGTGACCCGTTCCCGCCGTTCGGTCTTGGAGACCCCTGCCATGCGCAGGGGGTATTCGATGTTGCCGTAGGCGGTCTTATTGGGGTAGAGCCCGTAGTTCTGGAAGACCATCGCGACGCCGCGCTTGCGGGGGTCGACTTCGGTGACGTCGCAGTCGCCGAGGTGGATGCTGCCATCGCTGGGGTTTTCCAATCCTGCGATGCAGCGCAGAAGGGTCGTCTTGCCGCATCCGGAGGGCCCCAGGAGGACCGTGACCGCGCCGGACGGGCAATTCAGGTCGATCCCTCGCAGCGCGCTTGTACCGCCGGTGAAGGTCTTGGTGATGCCCTCGCACCGGACATCGGCCGAGCGGTCCATGAGCCTGGTGTCGGAAAAGGGCGCGGTGGTGGGGTCGGTGATCGTCACGGCAGCAGGGCTTCGGCTTGGCTGGTGGCGTCGGCCAACGCCTGGGGCACGGTCTTGGTGCCGCGGCGGGCAGCGAGGAAGTCATCGCTGACCAGGGTCATGATTTCTGCGGCGTGCCGGCCGGGGAACTGGTACCAGGGCACGACGTCCGGGATTTCGGACACCGCGGCCGACATGAGGGGGTTTTCGCGGTAGAAGGGGGCGAGGTACTGCTCGCTGGTGGCGGCGACCTTGTTGGGGGTGAGGTACCCGCTGGCCTGTGTGAGAGTGGTGGCGCCGGCTGGGCTGGTGAGTTCGGCGATGACCGCGCGCGCTGCCGCCTGCTTGTCGGGGTCTTTGGCCAGCACCACTAGACCGCCGCCGGCTGCTGGTGCCCTGCGGGTGCCGCCGTCGGGGGTCGGGAGGGTCGTTGTGCGGATCTGAAAGGCGGGTTTGGCCGACTGCAGTCCCACGACAAGCGAGCTGCTCTGGAGGAACATGGCAAGGTCGCCTCGCAGGAATGCATCCTGTACCGTCTTGCGGTCCATCGGCTGGCCGAGCCCGGAGGTGGTGATGTCCGTCCAGTACTGGAGGATCGAGCTGACCTTGGGGTCAGTGAGGGTCAGCTTGGTCTCGTCGGCGTTCATCAGGGCCCCGCCGTTGGAGAGGATCAGGCTCTGATAGTTCCACAGCCCGGAGCTGTCGGTGTCAAGACCGACTCCATAGCGCGCCGCGCCGGTCGAGACGATCTGTTTAGCGGCGGTGCGCAGCTGTGACAGGGTAGCCGGCGGCTGCTCGGGGTCGAGGCCGGCTTTGCGGAAGATGTCGGCGTTGAAGTAGAGAAGGGTTACCGAAATGCCGTAGGGAATGGCCCAGGTCTTACCGTCTCGTTTGCCGAGTTCGAGAAAGGACGGGTAGAAATCGGCTGGGGCGAACGTGCCGCCAGTGGTCAGGTAGGGGTCCAGCGGCTGTGCGAGTCGCGCCTCGGCGTACGTGCGTACCGAGTTCAACCCGACGAGTGCAAGGTCCGGTGGGTTGCCCGCCGCCAGTCCTGCCTGGACCCGTTGGTCCACGGCCTCGTAGCTGTTCTGGCCGACGTTGTTGAGCTTGACGGTGATTCCGGTGCGGCGGGTGAAGTCCGCGTTCAGCGTCTTGGTCAGGGCTGTGATGTAGCCAGGGCTGTTCATGAACGCCAGTTCGACTTCGATCGGATTGGCAGGGTTGGGTGAGCGGCCGGCGGCGCCCGTGGTGGAAGGGCCCGCACTGCAGGCGGCGGCGAAGGTGGTGAGGAGGCCCGCGCCCGCGACGAGTGCGGTGCGGCGAGACAGGGTGACAGACATGGGTAGCTCCATTGGTGGGGTGGTTGTGGATTAGTCGTTGTTGACAGAGAATGCGATGCCGCGGACGAATTGTCGTTGTGTGGCGAGGAAGGCGAGCATCAGGGGCAGCACGGCCAGTGTGGCGGCGGCCATCTGGAGTCCGTAGTTGCTAAAGGACTCGGTGGTGGCGTAGGTGGCGATGGCGTAGGGCACGGTCGCTGCGCGGTCGGTCTGCAGCACGACGGAGGGCCAGAACAGGTCGTTCCAGTGCGAAACGACGCTGAACACGCCCAGGGCGACCAGCGCAGGTCCCATGTTGGGCAGCGCGACCCGCCAGACCAGCGCGATCGGGCCGACTCCGTCGAGGCGGGCTGCGTCGAACAGAGTCTGCGGGAGGGTGAGGGCGAACTGGCGGAAAAGGAAGACTGCGAACGCTGAACCGGCGAACGGCACCACAAGCGCAGCGAGGCTGTCGGTCCAGCCGAGCCGGGCCAGCATCACGTAGTTGGGCAACGCGATGACCTGAGCCGGTACCACCAGGCAGGCCATCACGAGCAGCGTCGCCACCTTCTTGCCGGCGAATTCGGAGCGGGCGAGGGCGAATCCGGCCGGCAACCCGATCACGACCTGGGCTGCGAAAATCAAGACGGTCATCACCAGTGTGTTGGCGTAGAAGCGCAGCCATGGTTGCTGCTCCCATACCGTAGCGAAGTTCGACAGTGTGAAATTGGAGAATCCTCCGTGGAGAGAGGTGCCGGTGGCGGTGAACGCGGTCTGCAGCATGACCGCGAACGGCAACAGCATCACCACGGCACCGGCGGCGAGCAACAGGTGACGGACGAGCTGGCCCAGTAGGCGTCGAGTGTGCATGTTCATCGGGTGCCCGCCGCTTCCCAGCGACGCCCGAAGGTCCGCAGCTGCAAGAGGGTCGCGCTGAGCAGAATCACCAGAAGGACCAGGTTCACCACGGAGCTACCGCCGATGTCCAGGAACTGGATGCCTCTGCGCCACAGCAGCACCGACAGGGTCTGTGAGCTGTTGAGCGGTCCGCCGTCGGTCATTACTCGTACTTGGTCGAATACCCGTAGCGCGTCGCGCATGGTGAGCACGAGGATGAATACGGTAGCGGGGCCGAGGGCGGGCCAGGTGACGGCCCAGAACCGGTGCCAGGCCCCGGCACCGTCGAGGGCCGCGGCCTCGTGTAGGTGGGCGGGAACCCCCGACAGTCCGGCGAGGAACAGGATCACGGCGCTGCCCAGGCCGGCCCAGCTGCCAACCACGGCCACCGCCGGCAACGCCAGCGTCGTGGAATCCAGCCAGTGCCGCAGCCCCAGCAACGGGCCCAGGGTGGCGTCGACGAGCCCGCTGTCCGGGTAGAACAGAAAGCGCCAGACAACCGCCATCGCCGTCAATGTGGCCGCGACCGGGAGGAAATATGCACTGCGCCAGAATCCGGCGCCGCGGGACACGCCGTGGATGAGCAGTGCGACCACCAGACCGCCGCCAATCGTGACCGGCACCGTGATGAAGGTGTAGGCGATCGTGTTCACGGTGGCCTGCCACAGCTCCTTGCTGGGCAGCACCCGATCGAAGTTGCGCAGCCCGACAAATTGGAAGACCTGGCTGATCGGGTCGTAGTCGAAGACGGTCAGCACGACTGACAGCAGCACCGGCACCAGCACGAAGACGCCCATCAGCAGCATCGCCGGACCGGTCATTGCCCAGCCAAAGGCGTGCTCGCGCCGCTTCTGTTTCGGTTTTCTCATGACCAAAACATTATGGAAACCGGGGACCCCTGTAGCGACCGGCAGGTAAACAAGAATGGAACATTCCACATACAGATGATGTTTGTGGACCGTTCTTCCAGAGCCTTGAAGTAGGGTCACTGCAGTGACGGCGATGACACGCGGGGCAGCCCGGGCAGGGTTGGTGTCCAGCACGCTTCTACGATCACGCGTGGCCGGCGCCCCCGGATTCTAAAGGAAGCGTCCTAAAGCGGCCCTCCCAAGAGCGGCGCCATGGAGAAGCTCCTGTGAGTTCTCGATCTCAATACCAACAACCGAAATATGAGGATTAGATGACAAGCGGCGATTGCCTCAATAGCTTTGACAGAGTGCTTCCCCGGCTGCTGGTGGCCGATCTGGTCGGCACCACCATCGCCGATCCTGTGGAAGCTGCGATCAACGATGCACTCGCCTACGTGGGCTCGGACCGCGTGGATTCGGGAAGGCTCGCACCGCTGCGCGGTGGCCTGAAGAAGCGCGACGTGTTCGCCGCACTCCTTGGTGACGGCGACGGTAGGGTAGACGCCGCCTATCACTACTTTGAACGCGCCGTGACCGACTCCATTCAGGCGGGCAGGGTCCCACCCATTCCTCACGCCGAGAATGCGCTGCGAACATTGGCCGACGCCGGCGTCACTATCGCATTCACCACAGGTTTGACTCAGCATCACTGTCCCCAGCTCATTGAATCTCTCGGGTGGACAGACCTTGTTGCGTGTGTAATCTCAGCCGAAGACACCAGCCGCGGTCGCCCGTATCCTGACATGATCTTTGAAGCGATCGTGCGTACCGGGACGCATTCAGTCCGAGAGACTGCTGTCGTAGGGGACACCACCAACGACCTTTGGTCAGGTGACAACGCCGGAGTCGCCCTCAATGTCGGCGTTCTGACGGGTGCGCACACTGTTGACCAGCTACGGACTGCGCCACATCACGCGCTCCTTGAAAGCATCGCCCGGCTTCCCGAATTCCTACATCTATAAGCCAGGGGTTTCCCGCATCGGAGCGGGGTTTTCGAGGCGGGCCCGGACTGACTGACCTGCCTGTTCGGTCAGGCACTTGGTCCGGTGGCGCGGCGCCACAGATCGCTGCTGGAGGCGATGAGCTCGGCAATGGCCTGGGCCGTTGCATGTGCGCCCCGGCGGCCAAGGAAGAAGAAATGGTTTCCTTGGACGATGCGAGTGAGGATCTCCGGCGCCTGGTGGGCGAGTCGAAGGATGTCGGGCCAGCGGTCGGTCGTCGATTCGGCGGCGTGGAGGGTTCGGGCGAGTTTTTCCAGGGTCACCACCGGCCAGCGCATGTGGTTGGTGAGGGAGTTCGGATCGTCGCGGCTGGTCGGCGCGATGGCGGCGCACACTGGGAACTCCTCCCATCGCCCGTGGCCACTGGCTGTTTCGTAGTTGTCCAGACTGGTAATGCTCGACGTGCCGTCGAAGATCTGCAGCTCGCCCCGCAGCCCGAGCGCATGCAGGCCGCAGTAGTAGCGGCGGTATTCCGGCTCGGTCATGATCGCGCCTCCGCCTTCCACAGGGTCGCTGGCCTGGCGGTAGAAGTCCTGGTACAGGGTCTCACCAGAGACGCCGTAGGCGCCACAGTCCCACAGCCCCTCCGGGGTGAGCGACGCGACACCGTCGGGAAATGGTCCGCGGGCCAGCATCGGTGCTGCTGCCGCCATCGCAATGAAACAGTCGACCTGCAGGCCGAGACACTGGGCGGCGGTGGTGAACGGATGCACTGCCCTCCCTCCCATGCTCCAGGCGCACAGGACCACGTGGTTGTCCAGTCCCCGCTCTGCTATGACTCGCGCGGTGACTGCGGCCGCCGACTGTCCCCATTCGCCGATTGTCAGGTCCGGATGAGCATGAGCGAACACCTCGTTCGAGGACGGGTAGGAGAGCGCAAGCACGGGAAAACCCTTCGCTCCGAGCGCATGAGCGAGGAATTCGGTGCCGTCGGCACCGGGATGACCGTAGAAGATGCGGGCGAGGTGACCGCCTCCTGGCAGCAACACGATCAAGGGACGAGCCGGTGATCCGGGCTGGAAGTAGGCCAGCACCTCCCGGCCGCCCACGCAGGCCAGCCGCTCGACACCGGCATGTACTTCAAGCCCGGGAGATGGCCACGTCACGCTGGGACCGCTAGGCACTTGTCACCTCGTCACGCCGAGGGTGCGTGCCACCGGAGAACGCACCCGTCACCTTGGCTGCGGCTGAGTTTGCACTCGGAGAAGATGGTTGCGGGAGTGGTGGGTCCGCGGCGGAGCCCGATCTCGGACCCGGCGTTTTCGGAGGCGGGGTGCTCTCCATATTGAGGGCGGCCAGGACGCAGGGGAGATCGGGGTCGGGCACGAAAGCCTCCAGTCTGTGCCTGGCTGCGATGCCGTTCGTGCTGGCGAAGAGTTCAGGGGAATGCTTGGGCCGGTCAAGGCGAATGCCGGCGGACGTTGCGCCGAGGACGGTCGTGTTCGCGGGCCAAGCCGTCTTCGTTTCCAGACCAATTCCGGGTTCCGCCCGTGACGGGGATGTGGTGCGGGTGGGCGGCCACGGGCGGGCGGATGCAACTGTTGGTGGCCGCGATCCGGGCCCGCTCCCGTTGTGGGCGGACGGCGCTCCTTTGACACCGATGGCGGCATCCAGGTTGACTGCAGTCACGGTTTCTTCCTCCTTATAAGCAGTGAAAAGTTCGCGACGCCAGTGCCTTGGTCGACCCTGGCCCCGAACCATCCAGGCATCCGCGGTCCTCTCTGGGCATCGTTTAGACAGCTCGGGTAGCCGATGAGCAGTCACCAGGGACTGAGGGGACGGCCGGGGTGGGTCATTCGTCCCGGCTCTGTGCTGCGTCGAGATGTTCTTCGGTTCCAACCAGATTTTGGCTTATAGGCACACTCAGCCTGTATGGCTTTTTTGAACGCCGTTCACAGCTTTGCCCGGGCGCTCATGTCCGCAGCCGCTTCCAGTGCGCGCTCGGATTGCTCGGGTGCTCTCAACGCAAGTCCGACGAAAAGTGCATCGATGACAGCAAGGTGGGCCAGCCGGCTGGCCATCACCTCCAAACGGAATCCGTAATCGAATCCCCCGGCCACGAGGACGATGGATGCGATTTCCGTCAAGGGTGATGCGCGGAAACTCGTCAGTGCAATAACGGTTGCTCCCGAGTCTTTAGCCGCTGCCGCGGCCTCGACGGTTTCCCGGGTGGAACCTGAGTGGCTGATGACGAGGCAGACCGTCCCCTCGGAGAGGTGATAGGAGTGCAGTCGTTGCGCAGCCGAGTCACCGGGCGCGCTCACCGTTCGACCGAGCATGGCCAGACGATAGGACGCGTCTCGAGCGGAGCCGGCAGAGGTCCCGTTCCCGACAACGACAACTCGCGTCGCCTGCTGGAGAGCATCAAGCGCTGCCGAGAACGACTCGGACGATACAGTATCGGGAACCCCCCGCACCGTTTCAGCGCTTTTCGCCGCGATCGCGCGCAGGACTTCCTCGGGCTGAGTATCGCTGGTCAGCACCCCGCTGAACGTCAGTCCGGGGTTCCCATCTGCGGACATTTCCTGCCTTGCCAGGTCCCGGGTCACGGCCAGCTTCAGCTCTTGAAAGCCGCCATATCCCAGGGACTGGCAGGCGCGGATCACAGACGACTGTGAGGCCCCGGACCGTCTGGCCAGATCACTCACGGTCCCCACGACGACGTCTTTCGGTTCCTGGACGATAGCTTCGATGATGCGCTTGTCGGTGGGCCCAATGAGGGTTCGGGAAGACTGCACACGTGTGATGAACTCACCCTCGGTCAACTCTTGGAGCAACGCCATGCCTCGATTACCTTCCCCCGAAAGAAATGCCAGTGCCATCGAATGGGTCCGCCGGCCCGTGCGACCGCGTCCGAGGACAGCTGATGGTGTGACGGCGAGCCAGGGAAGCGTGCCCCTCGGTTGGGATTCGCGTGCAATCCGGGTATTCCCGTACGACAAGGCGATTCAGATCCAGGAGCAATGAGCCTGGCCGAGGCAGGCTTGCCAGTTGACCGCCCTCAGCGCGCCGGGCGCGAATCCTTTCCGGACGGCCAGGATCCGAGCGGCGACCGGGCAGGGGCCGGGATGGCAGTTTCATTTTCTTGAGTGTCTTCGCTATCACATCAGTGACCTTACGTCACCGCTCTGGAAGAACGGTCCACGAACATCATCTGTATGTGGAATGTTCCATTCTTGTTTACCTGCCGGTCGCTACAGGGGTCCCCGGTTTCCATAATGTTTTGGTCATGAGAAAACCGAAACAGAAGCGGCGCGAGCACGCCCTCGGGTGGGTGGGCAGCACACATTGCCTCCACGGGTGAACAAGCAGCGATAGTGCATACCGGTTAATTGCTGATCCAAGAAGACTGTTGAGGTGTATAAGCATGCTAAATAGCGAAACGATAAGCGACTTCGCGAATGAACTTCACCATCTGGCACTGGACCAGGGGAGGGCGACCGCACTGGCTCAGCATGTTGCCGGGCTGAACGAAGTTGTGCGCGCGGCGGCCGCCCGCATGGACAGCAGCGACCAGCCCGCGCTCTTCGATCGTCTGTTGCTCGACCTGAGTCGTCCGGCAAGGAGCTGATGTGACACAGGACATCGCATCCTTGGGCTTGTGCGAACTGGCCGAAGCGATCAAAACGGGCCGCGTGTCCTCGGTACAGGCGGTCGAGGCCTGCCTCGACCGCATCGATGTGTGGCAGCCGCGGATCAATGCTTTTGTCGAGATCGATCGAGAAGAAGCGTTGGAAGCGGCGCTCGACGCTGACCGCAATTTCGCCAAGGGGAACGTGTTCGGTCCGCTGCATGGTGTGCCCTTGGCGCACAAAGACCTGTTCCGTCGGGCCGGACGGGAAGCAAGCTGCGGCACCCGGATCTTTTCGGGTGAAATTGCCGGGGAGACAGCGACTGCACTGAACCGCCTCGCAGACGCCGGCGCCATCCAAGTCGGAACACTCAATATGTCCGAGCTCGCAGGATTCGACACCATCGGTGAAGAGCCGCTGGGCCCGTGCTACAACCCGTGGAGTGCAGAGCATTTCAATCCCGGGTCATCGAGCGGGTCCGCTGCCGCAATTGCCGCTCGCCTCACCTTCGGCTCCCTGGGATCGTGCACGGGCGGATCCATCCGGATCCCTGCGGCAGCTTGCGGCGTGGTCGGACTCAAGCCGACCCATGGCAGGGTCAGCCGGCATGGGTCGCTTGTGCGCTCATGGTCACTCGACGCGATCGGGCCCATGGCGCGAACCGCGCGCGACGTCGCGAGGCTGCTTGGCTGCATAGCCGGATTTGACCCGAGCGATCCGTCCTCGAGCGGCCATCCTGTCGAGAAATATGAGTCCATGCTCTCGCCCAAACTCAAAGACATCCGAATCGCTGTGCAGCAACGGTGGTGGTCAGAGGTGGATAGCGAGGTCGCCGCCGCCTTGACCGCATGCCAGGAGGTCCTGGCAACCGCAGGCGCGGAGCTGCAGACGGTGGATGTCCCCGATGGGCATCTGCTGTGGGATCTTGCCATGGTCCTCAGTGATTGCGAAACCGCCACGATCTTCGGCCCGCATCTGCGTGAGCGGGGCGCCGAAATAACCGAACCCAACCGCAACCAGCTCCAACGCGGCAATTTCATACCAGCGCCTCGTTATCTTGAGTCACTGGCGCTGCGCGGTCGCTACCTCAGAGAATTCTGTGAACGCGTCTTCGCGGACGCAGATGTGCTGCTGACCCCGGCCCTGCCTATTCCAGTCCCGACGATGGAAGCGATGCGCAACCCGCAGATCACCGAAGAGTTCAACCGCACCCGAGTCATCAATATCTACACGAGGCCCTTCAACTATCTGGGACTGCCGGCAGTGACTGTTCCATGCGGGTTCACGCAGAACGGCCTGCCCGTCGCATTTCAACTTGTGGGCCGGCCCTTTGACGAAAGAACTCTTCTTTCCGTCGCCCACGCATATCAGATGGCGACCGACTGGCACCTGCTATCGCCTCAGCATCATGACGATTCAGAAGAACACAAACCCCACACATGAAAGATCGAAATGCTCTGCCCAAAGCCATCCCAGGAACATCCCCGAAAGTCTCAGCAGGACCATTGGTAAGTGTCCGAGACGCCGCGTCGCGTAAGCGCCCGGCACCCGTCTGGCCCGTAACGGGAGCGCCATACCGGCAACCCACCGATTTGCTCCCGCGAACCACCACGCCTCGACCCACAAACCGCCCGTGCCATCGAAAGCTCGACACGAGCGCAAGACCCGCATGACCTCTATCAGGAAGGCATTCCAAATGCAGTTGATCGATCTAAGCCGCGAACTGCATCATCGCGCACCGGCCCCCGTCGGACATCCTCCCATCATCATGGGCGTGTGGAATGATCACGATGAGGTGAAACAGGCCGGCGCGACACGCTTCACATCGAAATCGTACGCCCTGTCGATGAGCGATCACTCAGGCACACATGTCGATGCGCCATGCCACTTCGACCCAGCGCCAGGCGCCGCCTCGATCGATCAGATCCCCCTGGAGAACTTCTACACCGAGGCGATTTGCCTGGATCTCTCCCACGTGCCTCTGAAGCACGAAATCACGGTGGCCGAGATGGAAGCAGCGCTTGCACAGACCGGTGAACAGATCAAACCGGGCGATACCGTACTCATCGACATGGGCGTCAACAAGCGCCTCTGGGGGACGCCGGGTTACTTGCACGACTTTCCGGGTCTGCACGTCGATGCAGTGCACTGGCTGGCCCACCAGGGCATCCTCATGTTCGGTGTCGAGGCGATTAGTCCTGCACCGCTCATGGAGCCGAATTACAAAGCGCATCTGGCCTGCGCGGAGCGCGGCATCACTCACATGGAAAGCATGTGGAATCTCGACCAGCTCGTCGGCAAGGGGCGATTCCGTTTCATTGGCTTCCCGCTCAAGATACGCGGCGGCACTGCCAGCCCTATCCGTGCGGTCGCGGTGCTCGACGGCTGAACCGCTCATTCTCCGAGAACCGGGACACCTGCGACAAGCAGATCCACGGCCAAAGCAAAGTCCAGCACACAACCAGTTGTCGATAGTTGTGGAGGCAATTTGAGAAGAGGGACGCAAATATGGTTAATGGAAGTCGGCCTTTCCCCGGGGAAAGGCATTTCGAGCATAATAAAATTCAAGGGCTGAGCTATTTCAGGGCGGGCGACGATGCCCGCCCGCTTGCAGTGCTTCTTCCCGGCGGAGCCCACCTCGCCAGAGTCTTCTACGGCGATCCGGGCTCGAACCGTACGGACTTTTTGGACTACTGGCTTGAAGAGCAGGGCTGGGGCACGCTCGCCCTGTCCTACCCAACGGACCACCCCGCGGTCGGAGCCCCCGCACCCGACCTCACCATCGCGGCATGGGCTGACTGGGCTGCCAACGCAACAGCTGAGGCGATCGGTGGAACACCAAACCGCCCCGTTGTCGTCGCGATGTGGAGCATGGCCGGCAGATCGGTCGCAGCCCTCAATGTGGCCCTTGCCGCTCGCGGCATCGGTCCCGTCTGCTTCTTATCGCTGGCAGCCTCTCCACCGCTTCCCGGAGTCAACCATGTTGCACCCGGCGGCGACCCGCTTACCCCGGAAGGGCTATGGGGAGGAGGGGCATACGTCGATGGGTTTGTGCCCAGCCTCTTGGGCCAGGATCTGCTCAATGGCCACACGATTATCGATGAAGACCGCTACCTGACAGAGTACCGGTGCAATACACCGGTCATGCTTCGAGGAACTCCGCAACGCTTCTCGGCCGAAGGTTCGTATTGGAGCCACGATGAAGCCCATCGAGATACGCGAGCCTCGAGCTTTTCAGATTTCCCTTTGACCGCGACGATCACCCCGACGGACCGCTCCGACGGCAAGCACGTCCTGTGCGACCGGGTGAACTGGAATTTCTTCAATCTGCAAAGAATCAATGCCCTGGCCCAGGCGACCGACCTGGACGTGGGCCGTTGGACCAGGCTTCGTGCTTTGGCGGAAGAACTCCCGCCGCGGCTGTCACGGAACGTCACCGGCGGCCATTTCTTCTTCGTGGGAGCCCACGGAGCCGAAGCGACTGCTACCCACATGATGGAGCTGTTCGCCGAAATGGACAGTCTTCGACACGATATTCGCGAGCTGATCGGCCCGGCCTAGCAGAGAACCAGTGTTTGCAGAGCACGGGCACCCGGAAAAGAGCCGACTCCGCGGACGCAGACAGCACAAGCAATAACCCATGCCGTCCAGAGACCTACCCGCAGGGAACTTCGAACAAAAGACATGCGCACCTCAATGCACACCCACAAACCGAGAGGTATATCTTGATTGACTTGAGCAAGATTAAGTCCCCATATACGAGCGCATACAGCAGTGCTGTGGACGCCGGTCTTCGCGACCTGGAAAGGTCGGCAGTCCGGGAGGCGCTTCGCAACCACCGGTACGGCGGAACGGCCCCTGACCTGGAACTGGCATCAAGTTGGCTCAGTCGCAACCGGGGCTGGTCATTCGATCCGAAACGGATGGTGATGACGCACGGAACGCTCAACTCGATCGATATGCTGCTCTCCTATCTGGTCGGAAACGGTGGCACCCTCTTCGTCGAGGAGTTGACATTCCACCACGTGCCCTGGCTCGCGGACCGGCTGGGAATCCGGGTTGTCCCCCTCTCCATGGACCACGAAGGCATACGCCCGGAGGAGTTAGAGGCCGGCTGCCGATCAACACCGGGCCGCAAAGCGCTTTTCTGTGTTCCCATCGCACAGAACCCGACGTGCGCCACCATGAGCAGGGAGCGACGGCATGCGATTACACGCATAAGCGAACGGCATGGTCTGCACATCATTGAAGACGATGCTCAGGCTTTGGTCGTTGACTCGCCCCCGGAACCGCTGGCCGCCACCTCTAACCTGACATGGTGGGTAATGGGACTTTCAAAATGCATCGCCACCGGACTGCGGCTTGCCTATATCAATGCCCCGAGCGAAGCGCTTGCACAAGAATTTCTGGCCGTATCTTTGCTGCAGTCGACCTGGTACGCAGCCCCGCTCTCCGCGGAACTCTTCAGTCACTGGATGAAATCAGGAGACGCCGATCGTATCCTGTCTGCAGTACGCGAAGAGGCACGATGGCGCTCGGACACCGCACGGACAGCATTGAGCGGGACGGAGGCAGTCAACGCAGCCGGGGCACTGCACGTCTGGGTCCCCAAGCTGGAAGACGAATCCGAGCCGCTATCGGACCGGCTGAAGCAGAAAGGACTAGCCGCTCGTCCAGCCAGTGAGTTTGCCGCCTCCGGGCTTCCTCGCCCAGGCGGAACCCGATTGTCACTGACCAATGAACCGGAAGTTCGGCTCAAAAGCGGGCTGGACATCCTGCGCTCAGAGTTGGTGAAGGCTGATTGACGTGAAGATCGATCAACCCGGAACCGGTGTCCCAGTATCAGACATCGCCAGCCTCTTCACGCCGATCGAGCTGGGCCCCTACGCAAATGCCGGGCCGCACACGTCGCCGGACGGGGAACTGCGCTGGAAGAAAAAAGGGCCCGCGGTGAGGCGGTGGCCCTCCGGCGGTCCTCCCGACCTGGACGGCTTTCCGGTGGGGAACCAGTTCTTCCACGGCGTTCCCTTCGATCTGCCAGATCCGGCCGGCAACAACGGCCTGTGCTGGCTTGCGCTCAGCGACCAACCCGGCGTGTTCAGCCAGAGGACCGTAATCCGCCTGCCCGAGCCCCAGAAGGCCGCGGGCCTGGTGGTCGCCCATTTCACCGACCTGGAAACGCCAGAAGCCAGACTCGGCGAGTTGCTCGCATGCTATACCTTGATATTCTCCGACGGTGAGCGCGCCGAGATTCCGGTGCGCCGGCAATTCGACATCGCAGGGCGCCAAGGAACAATCGGGACGCAAGGCCACGCCGCATTGCCCCATATCCAATATCGGCCCGCCCGCACCACCGCCCTTGGATCGGACAGCCGCTCGTACTTCACCGGCATCGAGACAATAGACAGCCCTCAAACGTACTGGATCATGGTCCTGGAGAACCCGTCTCCAAACAAAGAGATCGCCGCCATCGAGCTGGCGGCCCGCCATCCAGACTTGACGCTCATTGGAGGAATCACCCTTTCCCGGTCTTCAGCCAATCCCCTCCGCCGGGGACCACGCGAAGGTATCATCATCGATCTGGCAGAACTGGATAAAGCGGGCGATGAGCAGCACTCCATCATTGACTTCCCACCAAATACCGAATTCATCCCTGTTACTGACGGGATAGCGTTGGCCGTGACCCTTGGCGACGTCATCCGATGCGATACCCTGCCGTCGGAGCCGATCGGAGAGTGGCTCAAGGCTCCTTTCAGGGGCTGGGGGGCGCCAGCAGAACAAGCGCCTGACTCTCGCATCTACGCACAGATCAGTGCAGCACCCGACGCGCACCTATTGGTGCGGAGGGAGAATTCCACACTTGCCTTCCGCTGGAAAGATATTTTGGAGTCGAAGTCACCGATCAAGCGTGCTGCACACGAGTGGACGCGCCTTGCCGTTCGCGTGCTGGATGCGGCAGACGGGCGTGAGTTGCCGTCCCGAATCCATTTCCGGGGAGAGCACGGCGAGTATCTGCCGCCTCTGGGGCACACGCCGGTTGTGGACAAGACCTGGGGCCAAAGTGTCGGCGGCGACGTGCAACTAGGCAGGACGAGCTATGCCTACGTGCCCGGCCGATTCGAGATAATGCTGCCCGTTGGAGTAGTCGGAGTCGAAGTTGTGCACGGCTTCGAATATAAAACCGCCAGGTTCAAACTCGACATCGAGCCGGGGCAGTCGGAACTCGTACTGAAGGTGGAAAGGTGGAGCAACCTTCGCCGGAAAGGATACTTTTCCGGAGACGTCCACGTGCACTTTCTCGATCCGGTGACGGCGGCGCTCGAAATGGGGGCCGAGGACCTGAACGTGATCAACATCCTGGCCGCACAATGGGGCCGCGCCCATACGAACATCCCGCACGGCATATCGCAGACGTACGGGGACGGCTCATCCGATCGGCTGGTCCAGATCGGGAGCGAAAACCGCCACCATATGATGGGCGACGTGTTCTTGCTGAACCTCGCTGAGCCGATCCTCCCGCTCTCAAGCGGCGGAGCCGAGCGGGACGACATCGGCGGCTGGGAAGAGGCGAGCCTGATCGACTGGTGCTCGGCCTCCAAAGCCCAAGGCGGCCTCGTGCTCGCTCAGCTGACTCCAACACCGCACGCTGAAGTGTGTGCAGCAATTGCCCTGGGCTTGGTCGACGCAGTAGAAGTCCGCTGGTTCGACTTCGGGTACGCGGCCCATCTGCAGATCGACGGCCACTGGGGAGAAACGCCCTTCTCCTTCCCCGGTGTGCAGCAGTGGTACGCCTACCTCAATGCGGGATACCGCCTGCCGGCCATCGGCGGGACAGACAAGATGTCCAACGCAGTGGCGGTCGGTGCCCTGCGCACATACAGCTATCTCGGCGATGGAGCGTCCTTCGACTACGATGCCTGGTGCGCCGCAATCACGAACGGCCGGACGTTTGTTTCAACCGGCCCGTCGCTCGAACTATCTGTTGACGGCAAGGTGCCGGGCGACGTGATTCAGTTCCCGTCAGAAGGAGGGCAAGTGCGTGTCACGGCAACAGCCCGTGCGGGCCAGCCTTTCGAGGTGATAGACCTCGTGCAGAACGGACAGGTCATTGCCCGAGCGGATGCGAATCCCGACGGGCTGTCGGCCGATCTGGAGGCGACGGTGAGAATCGATGGCAGTTCATGGCTCGCAGCGCGTTGCTACGGCCGGGGCAAGCTGTACACCGAATCTCCCATCGATATAGCGGCCCACACCTCTGCGGTCTATGTCTCAGTAGGCAACCGACGCCAGAGCTCCGTAGGAGATGCGAGCTACTTGCTGTCCCTCATTGAGGGAGGCGCGGCATACTTGGAAAAGCTTGCGGTTTGGCGAACCGAGAGCCAACGCGTTCACCATTTGGCGCGCCTGGGCGAAGGCCGGCAAGCTATCCTCCAGCATCATCCCCAAGCACAACTGGGGGGTGCTGACTGACCAGTTCAGCGGAGCTGCCCCGAACAACGTCGACGGGCGTGCGGGGAGGGGGCCTGATTTGGAGGGGATCGCCAGATTCCGATTGTGATGGACCGGGGCTTCGCGGGGGAAGAACGGTGCGCGTTGCCGTGCGAGGCACGTGTTCGCGAATCCGTCTTCTTTGGACACTTGAACCTTCCCGGCCGGGCCGGCTGATGTTCGGGCGGTTATTGCCTCAGGTAGTCCCTCAGTCCGGGAATGGCGAAGTCGACCTTGCCGTACCCTGCCGATTCAATCAGCCCCGCCGCGATCAACCGGTTGCGGTACTTCGAAACAAGGCTGGGTTTGGACTTGATGATGTTCCCGATCTGGGCAGCTGATGATGGGCCTTCCTGCTGGGCCATGGCGTCAAGGAATTCACGGTCCTTCTCCGAGATGTCTGAGAGGGCGGACTCAACGACAACCAGGGCGTTCCGTCGCCGCGCGGCTGCGATGGCGCTGGTGACACCGGCCCGGTCAAGGGTCGAGCGTGCTCTGTCGGCCTCCATCCAGAGGTAGTAACCCACGAGTTGGATGAGGAACGGGTAACCTTCCGTGGCCTCTGCGGCCTCGTTGATGAGCTCCTGCGGGACGTCGATGCCGCCTTCGCTGAAAAGTTCCTTGTAGGACGAGGTGACTTCGCCGATGGCGGCCTCGTGGAGATTGATCCTGTCGGCCCGGCGGAGGAAAGTCGCGACGCCTTCGTTGAGGAGGTCTGAAACGGCCGACGGCAGGCCGGCGAAGATGAGGCCGACGGGCAACCCGTCGCGAATGAAGTGCTGCACATCTGCTGCGAGTTGGGAGATTTCGGTCCGGTCCACGGCATGGATTTCATCGATCGTGATGACCAGCCCGGTGCCCTTGCTATCCAGCAGACGCAGCAGTTCCTCTCCGGTGCGCCGCCAATCCGGGATCCGTTCCGGCGCGAGTTGTGTCGTCACGCCGAAACCGGCGGCCGAGAAGGCGGTGATTTTTCGCGTCGGAGGTCCGTCTCCGAGTTCGTCGAGCAGCCGGAGCATGTCATCGCCGACCTTGGCCAGGAACCCTGGGTTGGCCGTCCGGGAGATCACCGCCCAGCCATGCTCCCGGGCGATCGATTCCGCTGCGCTGAGCATCACGGTCTTGCCGATGCCTCTGGACCCTGTGATGATCGTTAGCAGTCCGGGCGCTCCGGAACCCTGCCGGAGACCATATTCGAATTCGTCCAGGAGCCCGGCCCGCCCGACCAGATCAGGGGGAGTGGCGCCCGCTGTTGGCTTGAAGGGATTCTGCAACGGAACCTCCCGGGTAAAAGTAGGTAAAACTGGTGAAACTGGTAAAACTTCGGCCAGCTTAGCACCCAATGCCCGCTCCCGGTGCGCTTGATCGCGGGGGAGAACGCCTGCCCAACCGAAGACTGCAGCGGAACCCACTCCTAATTTGACTTCATGGATGCGTACGAGGATCCCGCGGATTCTCAGCACGCGGGTGCAGCCGAACTGGCTCGCGGGATCGGGGACGGCTTCGACCCGTAAGGGTTCAATCAGCAGCGGCCCAAACATCGTCGGCCCCAGTGATGGCTAGGTCGGGCTGGAGCCCGAGGCACCGGACCAACATCGGAATGAGGCCGGCCCACCCGAGAGGCTGCGCCCTGCCCAACCAAAGCGCCACAGGACCGGCGAACCCACTCAAGGGAGGTGACTTCGGGAGCGCGCCATAGATTGCAATGCTGCAGCAGTTTCCAAGGTAGCGGGGTGTCGCTTACCCAATCGGCGTTCCTGCAGTCCGAGCGTTCGTGTGAGTTCGCGGACTCCCTCGGAGATGCGCCCGGACCGGCGCAATGCGAGTGCATATTCGCGGCGCGCAAGCAGGACCTCAGGATGGGTCTTTCCATAAACTCGGATCGTCGAACGAACGAGAAGACGCAGCTCAGTGGCAATGCGCCCAGACATTTGCCGCGTTTGGCGTGCGCTTGCCAAGTATACTCGCGCCCTCAAGGAATACATATGCGTCTCACCGTACCTCCGGCCCAAGTATTCGATGGCCTTCCTGAGAATACGGATCCCTTCCCTACGAGCGCCCGCGGCCACTGTCCAGCGCCCGAGTTCGCTGGTAAATCGCAAAGTGGCGTAATGCTCTTCTCCGAGCACCTCACGCTGAACATTCACGATCATCCGCAGTTCGTGTCGTGCAGCGGCAGCGTCTCCTCGCAGTCCCAGCAAAATCGCGAGCCCACCACGTGACTCCAGAGTGTCCGGATGCCGTTCGCCGAGCGAACGTTCTTGGGCCGGAATAACGGAACGATATGACTGCAATGAAAGAGGATGCCGGCCAGCCATCATCAACACCTCGGCTTCGTTGATGCGAAACCGTAATGCCTCTCTATGCTCATCCCTCCAAACCATCCTCCGATCTCGCAGCAGAGAGTGGAACTCTTCGAGAGCTTCACGCAAATAGCCCGCTTGGCCAAGCCAATACGCATAGTTGTTTCGAGTCCGCAGTGCTTCGCCAGGCGTTACGTCATTTGCTTTGTGGCGAAGTGGAGCCAGAATTCGAAACCCAGAGAGCGATGCTCTCACGTTCCCGGCGATACCGAGCCAGTACGCGTAGTTATTCCATGTGCGTAACGTGTCACGGTGCTCCATCCCCAGAACCGCTCGTCTGACGGCAAGGACCTTCTCGAACTCCGCCAATCCCTTGTCCAGGTCACCGGTGCGCGCCATCCAGAGCGCAAAGTTGTTCCAACTCCGCAAGGTTGCTTCGTCTACCTCTCCAAGATGAGTGCGCCGAAGGGGCAAGACTTCCCGGAAGCCGGCGACAGCGCCCGGCCCATCACCAGACTCCCCAAGCCAGCCTGCTCGGCTGTTTCGCATTGTCAAAGTACCTGGAGCGACGGGCCCCAGTAGTGCCTCGATCTCGGTCGCAGCAGAATCCCACCGTTCGTAGGTGCCGCGAGGATCGCCTGGGTCGTCGAGCATCTCGAGAGCGGAGACGCCGGCTCTGCCATCTCCGGCCGCGAATGCATGACCCGCCCATGCCTCGAGTGCATAACGTCGTATTTCTGGTGAAGGCTTTCGCTCCTTGTCAGCGAACTTCTGGCTAATAGCGTGTTGCACCGCCCCATGGGATTCAACGGCTCGCCATGATTCCTTCGGCTGCAACTGCGCATAGAGTTCAGCATGGGCGATGCCGACATGTTCATTGTCGGTTCCGGCTTGACCTCGCTGGATGAGGGGCTCGAGAGCTGCCAATACAGTGCGCAGATCCGACAAGGACAATGAATCAGGTAAGGTGCCCAGGAGAACCGCGAGGGGGAGCGTTGGCCCCAAAGTAGTGACGGACAAGATAGCAAGTACATCCTCGGCCAAGCCGCCGAGACGCCCTAGGCTGCTCACTGCGTAGTCGCGGGCGGCGGTGGTGGTTCCCGCAAAAATCAGCGAAGATATATGGCTTCCATCCTCTTGCATGTCTCGAGCTCCAACCATGACGCCAAGAAGGAGTTCGCGCGGGAGAACTGTCAAGAGGCGAGCAGTGAGCCAGCCGCCGGGTATCTCAGCATCTTGACGATATGCATCTCTAAAGCTGTTGCCCCAACCGAAGGCGTGCGCTGCATCCGCCCAAGTGGGGGCTGAAATTACATGGACCTGCCCTCCCCATTGCTCGAACGTTTCGAACTCCTGGCCAGAGCGTTCAGTTACGATCAACCGCACGCGTGTCAGCGACTTGTCGGAGACGAGGCGCCGCAACATGTCGTGAAAGGCCTGCCGGTGTTCGGGTGCGAGTTGGTCGATCCCGTCCAGCAGCAGATGTGCGCGTTCGGTTGGGTATTGCCTTAGCCATTCAGCAAGAGGACGCAATAAGTGCCGCTCAGCAGTGTCGATATTTGCGCGTCGAACCCAGTAGCCTCCGGAGTCAAGAAGGATTCGCACCTTCTCGTGGGCTTCCCAGAAGGCTGGAAAAGTCTCCCCCAGCTGGGTCGCGAGCTCTACCGCAACGCCTCCAGGAGTACTGACGGGGTCGAGGAAAACTGCCGCCGAGACTAGCTGCGGTAGCCGCAAGCTCCGGGCATCGGAAACTTGGGTGGCGAGCTCAGGTTCGATCAACGCAGCGGCCATGGCCGACTTCCCCGATCCTGCTGGTCCTCGGATTATACGAAGGCGAGCATTTTTGGTCTCATCGATCGCCACCAAGATTTCTCGTTGGGCGTCGCTGAGTGGCATATCACGAAGCAGTGATTCCACCCGTGCAGCGTCAGGCCGTCCGGTCAGCGCATTTCGGCGAACGCTCGCGTTCCGCGCGAGCCAGAGGCCTTCGTCGAAGAATCCGGCAGCATTCACCCTTCCGCTATTCAACGAGATCTGACGGGGCGCCTGCCCTGAACATGCCTTGGCGAGATAGGTCAGCAGTCGTGCCGGATGAAGATATGCGCCCTCGCCGGGCAGCCCAGTGCGCAACAGGTCGGCTAAAGCCTGGGTGAATTTCCCGTCGAAGGCTGGCATGTCCGGGGCGTCACTCGCGACAAGAACTTCAAGGCGCCCGCTTGTCAGTTCGGCGAAGTCTATGGAGGCCTTCAGCGGCACGTCCCCGGTCGAGCAGGCGTCAATGAGGAGAATGACGCCATCGATTCCGACTGCATCGGTGAGTGCCTCTCTGATGACAGCCAATATGTCTAGCTCATCTGCCGCCATGCCGGGCATCGGATGCTCGCCCGGGAGCTGAAGCAAGAGTCTAGACAGATCATTCGGGCAAGGCTGTGCTCTAGCGTGTCCAATGAAGTGAATAAGCAGCGGTTTCGCCTGGCTTGCCGCGAATTTCACCGCAGACCGAATTGACTTCTCAGCCGTACCCGCATCTGGGTCGATTAGAGGCGAGCCTTCGTATATGGACCATTGTCCGCGCTGACTCAACTCGCGGGCGAGGTTCTTTGCAAGTTCTCCGGCTTGTCTCAGCTCACGATCCCCTGCAAACCCTTGATCAGCATCAGGAGCAGCTCCCTTGGCCGAGGCGATCAACAGGGCAATACGAGAGGGGCGTTCATCTTTCATAGGCATACACACAATTCCCGCTAGCGGTCGATTGCTCTTTGAGACCATGCTATTGAAGGAGCGGGGCATCCGTGTCTAAATAACCCCATGTGTCTGGCCGGATGCAATTGGATGTCAAAAGACCGCTTTGCCGAAGGGAATGTCATGGCCGAGATAGTGCTAGTGCACGGGATTGGAGCAAGTCAGTCCGGGCCCGAGGTGGAGCTGCAGCGCTGGATCCCCGCGCTCTCTGACGGGGTGCGGCGTGCGGGAGCCATTGAGCTCGCCGAACGAATCGTCGATCGGAAAGAGCGAGAACTGGCAAGGGTTGCTCACTATGGCGATCTCTTTGTTACTTCGTCCAACAGGGGTCCGCTAGCCAACGATCAAGAGGTAGAACAGACCGCATTGGAGGACGAGTTCGCTCTCCAAGTGCTGAGGGCTACCGCCGAGCGTGCCGAGGACCCCAGAGATCGCGCGGAAGCAGGACTCTACTTGGCTGCACGGGAGGCAGACGGTGTCTCTCAGGGCGCAGGCGTTATCCTCCGCCGTCCCGTTCAGGCCCTTTCAAAGATTCGATGGTTCTCAATCAGTGGCGTTGCCGCAACGGAACGGTTCTTGTTTCCCGCCCTCCGTCAGGTGACCACCTATTTTACGAACTCTTCCGTTCGCACTGCTGCCCAGGCGCGTGTCCGTGACCTCGTCGACGCCAACACTCGAGTTGTGGTCGCGCACTCACTCGGCTCGGTCGTAGCCTATGAAGCCCTCCATGACGTTAACAACAACGTGAATCTGGTCACGCTTGGTTCCCCTCTCGGCACCCCTCACGTGGTCTATGACCGACTGATGGTCCGACCGCCGCGCGTTCCCACTGCGCTCTCCCGTTGGGATAACTTCGCAGATCTGGACGATCTCGTCGCTGTCGTAACGGACTTGGCTCATCTCTTTCCCCCGTCCGCCGGATCGGCAGTTTCCGTGAAGTCGATGAGCAGTCTCGACAATGGTTCTCGGCCGCACGACGTCGGTCACTATCTTGTGAAGAAGGAGGTCGGGGAAGCAATCGCACTAGCCTTCGGCGAACCGAATCGTCAAATGGCGATCAGCACAATCCAGGGCAGTTCCTAACTTTAGTGCATAGCCTGCTCCACGACCTTAATTGGCCGATCCGGCGCAGAGCGGTGGCTGACGCCGCCGGGGGAGTTCTTGGAGCAGCGGAAAGACTTCTCCGTTCTTGAGGTGTCGGTAATGCACGTCCTTACCAGGCTTCATTACGCCAGCTTCTCACGGCGGACCGACACCCCAGACGGTCAACTGGGCACCCCAGCTACTCCCGGCCCATGAATACCCTCGAATGCCAGTTACCCAACGGGAGTAGAAATAGCTCTGGCAACGCGCGATACCTGACTACTTGAGCGTTGCCCCGGCGTCTCGCCCCTTGCAGCGGCTTTCTCTCCTCACAACACAAGAAGTCGCTGAGGCCATCGAGGAATGGAGTGTACAGGCCTACAAGCTCATAATGTCCGAGAACGATGAAAGGCACGGAAGGGTGCTAAATCAGGCGCATCCTCTACCAACTGAGCTACACCCCCATGCGTGGAGGCGAGGGGACTCGAACCCCCGACCGTGCGATTAGTGAACAATCCGGTCACGAACCGGCGTAGAATTTGATTTCTTTTGCCCTTAGAGGAATAAGTATGCAGGACCTGCAGTAATAAGTTAAATCAGTTGATAAACCCTCGGTGCGACTCCCCGCCCCACGAGAAGAGGCGGAAGGCGCGCTGCTGCCATCCACATCGGCCTGGTGCCCAATGGGAAGAGGCGCAACCGGCTACAGCCCTTCCATGAATAACCGTGCACGCCAGTTAAGCGGTTGGGGGAGCGTGGGTGGAAGGCGTTGTGCCTGGCGTCAAGGAATGCAGGGTCGAAAGGCTTGTCGGTGCCGGTCATGTCGGCCACCCAGGCGGAGTGTTCGGCGTGGCCAGGATGGGACGGGTCGGCGAGGGCGACCATGATCTCCTCGTAACCGGGAAATCCTCCGGAGTCTTCCAGCGGGCCGCGCCGGCCGCCGTCAATCAGCAGAGCTGGTGGAGTATCGTCGTTTGCGGGGCGGCGGGACATCAGTTCGATCCGGTGCAGCCAGCTGTCGCCGAAGTCGTATTCGTAGAAGGCCGCGCCTGAACTCAGGTCGAGCAACTGGTCCAGTGAGCACTCCTCTTCAGGCCTGTCTCCCGGTTCTTCGCATTCCTGCCTTGGTAGCCACTGCAGGACTTCCGGAATCTCGCCGTTTACCGGCCGCAGCGGGCGAAGGGATCATCTGTTGTGAACCTGTGCAGGTGCGCGTCCTCCCAACCAAAGACCGCCTGCAGAACCTTGTGTACCTGCTTCAGAGCCATGGAGCCCCGGATCTCAACCTGACGCCAAATTGCAGGCACGCTGCCGACGAGCTCCACACGAACCTCCAGGACAGCGTCCGCTCCATCCATGTTCCTGGCTGCAGACTTATCCATGGAGTCCATACTCTCAAGCAACGCTGAATGGGCAAGCAACGCTGAATGGGGACGTCGCTGCTATCGGCGTTGGCAGAGTCCCCGGAAAATACGGGAGTGAGGAACCGTGCGGTGACCGTTTCGCCGAATCATGCGGAGACTCGCTGACGGGTTTTCCACCCCAATGTTGGGGATTGCTGTTGCCGGTCACGCCGCCTGGGTAGCTAATGGTCCCGGGGGCGCAGCGCAGTCGGGGGCGAGGATGCTCAGCCGGTATTCGGACTGGAGCGGATCGACGTGGGCAGGCAGATGGCGGGACCGCGAGCAAGTCCGGAGTTCTTCCAGCGCATCGGGCTCGATCCAGGCCCGGGTCATATCGAGCTCCAGCGTCATGCCCGCGGTGAGCGAGTTGGCACGCTTCATCACGTCATACAGGCCATGGACGCTTTCGGACGTCACGCGGCCCTGGGTGGCAACCTGGGCCTTTGCGCAGTCGATGTCCACGCGCACCAGCACTCGAAGCTTCTCTGTCGTCACGAAAATTTCTCCGCTCTCCGTTGTGTGCCACGACGCTGTGGCGCCCCGGACAACCATAGACGAAATGTGATCCATGCAACACTGTCGGTTGGAAATTTCCGCCGGCCGGGCGCGCCAGCGTGCGGGTCACATTCATGCCCATGGCGCCGACCTTATGGCGAAGGCAGCATCCAATAGTGGCCCCGTCAACTGGGACAAACCGAAGAATCCCGCAGGCACACCGCTGAGGTTTGGCTGGGTAAGTCAGCTCCGGGCGTGTCCTACTTCCCAGACCGACAACGCCATGATGCGCCTTCATGGAAGGTCCAGCCCGGCGAGGGCTGGTTTGAGGTGACCGCGGCGGAGGTTGTCCCCGCGTCCTGTGAGGACTTGGAGGAGGAACCCGGCGCTCCTGCTGCCGGGGCGTATGTGACCGTCGACGCAGAAAGAAGGCCGCCCCGGTCTGGCGGGCGGTGGCCCTTTACGGCGTAGTCGGCGGGATTGTGATGGGCGGCGGCTTGATCATTCTTGCGGTTCGGCGTGCCAGACCCGTCTGACGGCCGGCACTGTGCCGGAGAGGTCGGCAAGCAGCAGGTCAGCGCGGGCGCCAGGGGCGATCCGTCCGCGGTCGGTGAGTCCGGCGGCGTCGGCCGGTCCTGTTGTCAGCAACCGCGCGGCGGCTGGCAGCCCCACGGCACCGGCCAGCCGGGGGAGTGCGCACAGCATGCTTGCGGGCAGGTAGTCCGAGGCGATCGCGGTGCATAGGCCGGCGGCGACGAGCTCGAGGGCGGAGGCGTTGCCCACGTGCGATCCGCCGCGCAGCACGTTCGGTGCCCCCATCACGACGGCCAGGCCGAGGTTTCGGGCTGCGGCGGCGGCCTCCCGGGTGGTCGGGAATTCGGCAATGCAGGCGCCGGCCGCGTGTGCTGCGGCCACCTCGCCGGCGGTGGAGAGGTCGTGGGCGAGGACGGGCAGTCCGGGGCGGGTGCGGGCCAGTGTGGACAGCCGGTCCAGCCGCTGCTGGTCGCTGTTATCTGATGGGGTGACGTCTGGATGGCACTGCCATGCGACCATCATCCGGCTGGCGGCGGTGGGATCCGGTATTAGTCGGTCGAGCACGTCCCAGCCTGCCGGGCTGTGCGCTTCCAGGCGCAGCAGCAGCCGGTGATCTCCCAGAAGACGGTTCCGGGCCAGCAGTTGCCGGACCAGCCCCTGCGCGGCGCCGGTGTCCCGTGCGCGTCCTTGGGTGGTGGCGAAGGCCACCCCGTGGAATGCGGTGGTGACGCCTGCTCCGGTCAGCTCGCCGGCGGCGGCGGTCAAGGCGACGTCGCTCGGCATTGCCGTGCCGGGCCGGGGGAGTGCGGTGCGCTCGATGACGTCGCTGTGCAGGTCAACCAGTCCGGGCATGAGGACCAGTCCCTGTCCGTCGAAGGAGACCGGGCCGGTGAGGAGGTCCTCGCGGATGTCGACGATGATGCCGGACTCTACGTGGATGCTGGCCCGGCCCAGCACCTGTCCGGGCAGCACGGCTGCCACGTCCCGGATGGTGTAGCGCCCGGGCGCGGAACGCCCGTCGTTGGCCCAAGTGCTGTCTCTGTCCTGGCAGGCCGGTGTCGTCGTGTTCATGACTTCCGGTGATAGCAGGCCAAGGGGGTGTGAGGGTGTCCTGGACGTGAACGTCCGGTGATGGCACGAACGAAAGCTGTAGTAACAGGTTGTTAACCTGTTAGTTCACTTATGTTGGTTGATGCTACTGATTGGGGTTTCTAGGGTTGGGGTTATGAACCTCGTTTCCTCCCAGTCCCGGACGGAGCTGCCGGCCGCCGGTGGCGACCCGCGGCCCTCGTTCGGCGTTCGGCTGCGCCGCGCCGGAGTCACTCTCACGCTCCTCGGACCGGCGTTCGGCTTCCTGCTGCTGTTCGTGTTCCTTCCGATCGCCGCGATCGGTTTACTCACCCTGGTGGACTTGAACCCGTTGTCCCAGGCGACCAGCTTCGTCGGCGCGGAGAACTGGCTGCGTATGCTCGGTGGGAAGGAGGTGTGGCAAGCCGCCGGCAATACCGCCCTGTACACGCTGATGACGGTCCCGGTCGAGGTGGTGCTTGGCCTGCTGATCGCCTTGGCCATCCGGGCCGCCGGCGCCGGAGCCGCGGTCTGGCGGACCATCTATTTCGCACCGGCCGCGGCCACCTTGGCCGCGATGTCCGTGGTCTGGCGGTGGCTGTTCTACCCGCGTGATGGAATCGTCGACCAGACCCTGGGAGCGCTGGTCGGCCAGCACGGATGGCTTGACTCTCCTGCCTTGGCGCTGCCTGCGACCGCGATCGTCGGTAGTTGGGCCGGGATCGGTGCGTGCGTGGTCATGTTCCTGGCCGGGCTGTCCAACGTTCCCGGCCACCTTGACGACGCCGCCCGCATGGACCGCGCCAATGCCTGGCATCGCTTCTGGTCGGTGATCTGGCCGGCCATCGGTCCGGCCACCGCGTTCGCCCTGGTGATCGCAACCAGAGACTCGCTGCGCGTCTTCGACCAGGTCAAGGTGTTGACCGACGGCGGACCCCTGGGCAGCACCAGCACCCTGTCGTTCCTCGCCTGGCAGCGCGGCGTGCGGTACCTCGACATCGGTGGCGGCTCGGTGGTGAACGCTGTGCTGCTGGTCCTGGTGCTTGTCTGCGTCGCAGCACAGTTGCTGCTGGCCGGCCGCAACTGGGAAGAGAGGGGACGTCGATGAGCGTCTCCGTTGTTTCGTCCGAACGGATACAGAAGCCTGCTGCGGGGGACCCTGAGCCCCGCCCGCCCCGCGGTCTTCGAGACCGGGCCTGGCGGGTACGGATGGCGCTGCGCGTCGTCCTGGGCGCCGGCGCGGTCGTGATGCTTGCACCGTTCCTGTTGATGCTGCTCGCAGCGGTGACACCGGCGGACCGGCTCAAGCCCGGTTCGTTCGAATTCGCCGGGTTCACCCTGTCGAACTTCGCCCAGGCCTGGCACGACGTTGACTGGGTGGGCTTGTACACGAACAGCGTCGTGGTGGTTGTGCTGGTCTTCCTCGCCCAGATACTGACCTCCCTGCCGGCCGGGTACGCCCTGGCCAGGCGCAGCTTCCGGAACAAGCGCCTGTCGTTTTGGACCGTGCTTCTGTGCCTGGCGATCCCCCCGCAGGTCACGGTCATCCCGGTGTTCTTTGCCCTGTCCAAACTCGGGCTGCTCGACAGCTACGCCGCGCTCATCCTGCCCAGTGTCGGCAGCGCGTTCGGGATCTACCTCTTACGCCAATTCATCTTGTCCATCCCGCAAAGCCTGTTCGACGCGGCACGCGTGGACCGGGTCGGGCCCGTCGCCATCGTCTGGAGGATCGTGCTGCCCAATGTCCGCCCGGCCATAGCGGCTTTCGCGGTGTTCAGTGTGGTCTCGCACTGGAACGACCTGTTCTGGCCTTCGGTCCTGCTCAGTTCGGACCGGGTTGCGACGGTACCGTACGGCATCGCCCGCTACGCGTCCCCGGAGAGTCTGAGCACCTACGGGGTGCAAATGGCCGCCGCGACCCTCGCGGTGCTCCCGCTCCTCATCTTCTTCCTGCTCATCCAGCGTCATCTCGTCCGCGGCATCGCCCTGACCAACGGCGGCGAGTGAGGCAAGCAGCACATTCATCAAGGCGGGGGAACTTTCCCAACCTGCCCTTCCCGTTCGTACCCGAAAGGATTTCCCATGCGTGCCACACTCCTGCGCTGGTCCGCGGTGACCGCCGCGCTGACCCTGACCGTCGGCCTGACAACCGCCTGCAGTACCAGCAGCACCGGCAGTGCCGACCCGAAGAACATCACCGTGCTGACCTCCAGCGATCCGAAGATCGCCAATAGCGTCAAAACGACGCTCGGCCCCGAATTCACCCAGCGGACCGGCATCACGGTCACGGTGGAGCAGGCCGGATCAACGTGGAGCGACGTTGATTCGCGCATCCAGACCGACATCACCGCCGGCCACCGGCCCGACGTGGCCCTGGTAGGCACCAACTCGGTACGCAGTTACGCCGACAGCAAGGTGGCCCAGCCGATGGATCAGCTGATGACCCAGGCAGGCGTCGACTCCTCGCAGTACCCGCCCTCACTCCTGAACGTGGGCCGGTTCGACGGTAAGACCATGGCTGTGCCGTACGCGGTCAGCATGCTGGTCCTCTACATCAACGTCGACGCATTCAGGAAGGCCGGCCTGGACCCCGACCATCCGCCCCGGACCTTCAGCGAGCTGAAGGCGGCCGCGGCCAAAATCGTTCAGGCGAAGGCGGCCCGCTACGGCGCGGGCTTCGCCTATGACGCCGACTCGAACTGGTCGCTGCAGAACATGCTGTTCTCGGCAGGCGGCTCGATGATGGACAGCCAGGAAAAGAACGTGACGATCAACCAGGCCCCCGCGGCAGGGATCCTGCAGTTCTGGCGCGACCTGGTGCAGGCCGGGGTGAGCACCCCGATGAAATCGGCGGACATGACCGCGGCCTTCACCCGCGGGGACCTGGGCATGATGCTCCAGACGTCCTCGCAGACCGCCGCGATCTCGGCCGGTATTTCGTTCCCGGTCCGCACCGACACGCTGCCGGTTCCCGACGGGGGCACGCTCAAAACTCCTCCGGGCGGCGGTTCCGCGACCATCCTCGCCACCGACCCCCAGGTGCAGAAGTCGGCCTGGGCCATCGTGCAAGAGCTGATCAGCGCAGCAGGGCAGACCGTCCTGGTCAAGAACAGCGGCTACACCTCCGTCAACCGGACCGCCATCGACAGTCCGCAATACCTGGCGGGCTTCCTCGCCGGCCAGCCCCTGCGCGCCGCGGCCACCAAGGAAATCGGGACCCTGGTGCCCTGGTACCAGTTCCCCGGCGGCCGGGCCCAGGAAGCCCAGGACGGCGTGCGGGACTCCGTCCTCGCCGCGCTCACCGGCGCCAAGCCCGTCCAGGCGGCCCTGGATGAGGGCTCCCGTTCGGCCGCCGGACTGGTCGGGCACTGAGATGGGAGTGACCTTCAATACCTCGACGCGGACCATCCCCGCACCGGGACGCAACAACCCCGGCCACAGCAGCACCGACAGCACGGGACTGGTCCCCGCCGGCCCGGACCGCGCTGGGGTCGGCCGGTCGGTGCAGGTGTCCGCGCTGAGCAAGACCTACGACAAGGGCACCCCGGTCCTTGACGGGGTCAACCTCACGGCGGAGGCGGGCCAGTTCGTCGTGCTGCTGGGCCCTTCCGGGTGCGGCAAGACGACCCTGCTGCGTTGCATCGCGGGGCTGGAGCGCCGGACCTCGGGTCGGATCCTGATCGGCGGGCAGGACGTGACCGACCGTGACCCCGGTGACCGCGGACTGGCCATGGTGTTCCAGAACTACGCACTGTATCCGGGCAAGACCGTGTTCGAGAACATCGAGTATCCGCTCCGGATGGCCAAGGTACCGCGGGCCGAACGGCAGGAGCGCGCCCGGACCATGGCGGACCGGCTGCACCTGGGCTCGTTGCTCGACCGGCGCCCTGCGCAGTTGTCCGGTGGCCAGCGCCAGCGGGTAGGCATCGGCCGGGCCCTGGTCCGGGAACCGAACGTGCTCCTGATGGACGAGCCGCTGTCCAACCTGGACGCGGAGCTGCGGATGGAGTTGCGGACCGAGATCCAGCGCCTGCAGCGGCGCACCGGGACGACGACGTTTTATGTCACCCACGACCAGGCTGAGGCGCTGGCTCTGGCAGACCGGTTGATCATCATGCGGGAGGGCCGCATCGAGCAAGACGACCGGCCCGAGGTCGCCTTCCAACGACCGGCCACACGCTTTGCAGCCTCGTTCCTGGGCGGCATGAGCCTCCTCGCAGTCGAGCCCGGCCGCACCGGCGACGCACACACGATGGTCCTGCCGGGTGAGCTCCAGGCTTCGGTCGGTGCGGGGAAGGTCGCCGAGATCGGCGTCCGGGCCGAGGACCTGAGGCTGCTTCACGAGGGCGAGGAAGCACCGGCCGGCGAGCTCCTGCTGCGCGGCCCGGTCGTGGCCCAGGAGCTGCTCGGCAGGGAACGGCTCGTGCACTTCACCGGAGCCGGAGACCAGCGGATCCGGGTACGGGTGCACGCCGACAGGCCGGTGCCCGCCGAGGTGTCCGTCGCCGCCAAGGCATCGGACATCCACCTGTTCGACCGCGACGGGCGCCGGGTGTCAGGCATACTGCCGGTAACCACTGCAGATCACGTATCGGAGGAACCACGATGCTGAAAAGTCCCACACCAAGCTACCTCGCCCTGGCCGACAACCTCGAGGAGCTGATCGCCGGCATGGCCGGCAATGAACGGCTGCCCAGCGAGAGCGAGCTCGTCACACAGCACGACGTCAGCCGGGTCACCGCCCGCGCAGCGCTGCAGGAACTGGAAAAACGGCACCTGGTCAGGCGCAGCAAGGGCTCCGGGACATTCGTGGCGCTGAGGCTGCCGTTCACCGTCGGCGCCGACCTGCCCCCGAGCTGGTCCCAGACCGTGCGGCGCGCCGGCGGCGAACCGTCGACCCGGTTCGTCCAGGCGAACCTGGTGACCCCGGACGCGGACGTGGCCGAAAACCTCGAACTCGGCCCCAAGGACAAGGTCATCGAGCTGCGGCGGATCGGGCTGGTCAACGGGCTGGTCGCCAACACCACCCTCACCAACCTTCCCGCGGACCTCGCCCCCGGACTGCACGACCTGGTTGCCATGGGCGGGTCGCTCTACACCATCCTCACCAGCCTCGGCTACCACCCGCAGCGCGAGTGGACCCGGGTGGAGATGCAGATCCCGTCCGAACGGGTCGCTACGGACCTGGAGCTGGAGGGCCGGCCCCGCGTGTGGTGCCTGACGAGCCTCGTGATCGACAGCCGCGACGGCCGGCCGCTGGAGTACGGCCGCGGCTGGAGCCGGCCGGACGTCTTCGACATGCGTATCGAATACCACAACAAGAACCGCATTCGCCGGGGTCGGGGCACACAAAGGCCGACGACCCGCGGGTGAATGCCCCACCAAAGGAGGAAATCCCATGACCGCACCAACCCAAACCACCCACCGCAGCGCCCCGCCCGCGCTCGACTTCGCTGAGCTGCACGACCGCTTGCTCGCCACCGCGAACCGGCACCCCTTCAGCGACGACGACCTGGGGGAGCCTGCGAACCAGCAGATCATCAGCGAGGCATTCCAGCGCGAGGTCCCGGAACTGGCCGCCTTGATCGGCCAGGCCCAGCAGCACCTGCACGCCGACTCCGCAGTAGTATTCCGCGGCTTCCCGGTTTCCTCAAACGTCGCCCTGATCGGGCTGCTGTCCGCGTTCGGGCTGCCCACCAAGAACGGCAACGGGGCACCGCGGGAGCAACTGGTCTACGAAGTCTCGCCCGACGACGCAGCGAAGGGCCCGGCGAACCTGTCCAAGGGCCGCGTCGGCCAGCTGCCGCACACCGACTCGCCCGTGCGCCAGGAGCCACACGCCCTGCTCAGCCTGGCCTGCGTGACCAGCGACCCGGGCGGCGGAGGCCTGTCCACCATCGTCCACGTGGACGACATCGTAGCCGCCCTCGACGCCCGGGACGGCGGCGAAGCGACCCGTTTGCTGCAGGAACCGACCTTCCCCTACCTTGATGCCCCGCTGCACCTGGACAAAGCACCCGTCGTCGCGGCGGTCCTGACCAAGCAGACATACGGCCGCTGGGGCGCCCGGTTCCGCCACGACGCACTGCTCGCCGGGTTCGAGCGCCACCCCCAGCACGCCGGACCCGCACACCGTGCCGCCGTCGAGGCCTTCGTCAAAGCCGCAACGAGACCGGACCTGACGACCACCTTCCAGCTCGAACCCGGTGACGTGCTGCTCGCCGACAACGCGCGTGTGCTGCACGGGCGCACCGAGATTACAGGGGTCCGGCCGCGTCTGGTCAAGCGCATCAAACTCGCTGCCTCCGACACCGCCGACGGCACAACGACCGTGGCCGGCAGCCAGCCACGCCACCTTCCCGCCGCACTGGAACTGGGCAAGCGCTTCAACATGCCGCCGATCCGGCCCGTCGAAGGCGTCGCCACCTCCTGCCTGCCCGAGGTGGGCCGCCTCCTGGCAGCCCTCTCGTCCGCAGCATCCGCACACGAGGACGCGACCGTCGTCGAGTTCGGCAGCGGAGCCGGAGTAGGCACCGCCTGGCTGCTCCACGGCCTATCGCCCCAGGGCCGGCTGGTCACCGTCGAGACGAACGCCGAGCAGGCCACCGCAGTCCGGGAGCTGTTCGCGGATGACCCCCGTGTCACCGTGCTGCACGCCGACTGGCACGACGTGCTCGCCGAACTGCACAACGTCTACCTGCTGTTCGCCGACGCCGGCCTGCGGACCGAGCTGCACCCCTCCGGCTGGGACGCCACCGTGGACATCCTCGAAATCGGCGGAACGATCGTCCTGGACGACCTGACACCCCCGGGCGGCCCGGCACTGCTGCACAACGAGGCCGACAAGCGGCGTTTCGCCTTCGGGCACCCGCGGCTCAACGGCGCCGAAGCGGCCGTCACCGCGGATTCAAGCGTACTCGTGGCGGTCCGAAGTGCCTGAGCAGAGCCTGCCGGACGGATCGGCGCCGTTCCCCGGCGCCGACCTGCCGGCCACTGAATTCGAACCCTGGCCCGCCGCGCAGCTGCACGTCGAGTGGGGCGGGCAGGCGGCCAGGCTCGCCGCCGACCGCGGCGACGCCGTCGTCATCGTCGACACGCTGACGTTCTCCACAACGCTCAGCAAGGCGGTCGCGGCCGGGGCGCAGGTGATCCCGCTGCCCCGCGCCAGCATCGCAGGGCTGGGCGGGGTCGAGGCCGTGGCCAGAAAGTACGGTGTGCCCGAACCCGCCCTGCTGCGCGACCAATCGGGCGCGAAACTGACCCTCTCGCCAAGCAGCGTCGCCAACCTCGCCCCAGGTGACCGGGTCGGGCTGGTCTCCCTGAACGGAGCCGAAGTGGCGTGCAGCGCACAACACGCCCCGGAGCTCCTCGTAGGCAGCCTGCGCAACCGCAGCGCCGTCGCCCGCTGGTGCGCCACGGCACTTCAGGACGGAACGGTCACCCGAGTGACCGTGATAGCCGCCGCCGAACAATGGGCCTCGACCCTTGACACCGTCAACGGGCTCCGTCCCAGCATCGAGGACTGGCTCGGCGCCGGTGCCATCGCCCGCGCCGCCGCCGACTCAGGCATCGTCCTGTCCGCAGAAGCCCACGCCGCCGCGTCCACCTTCGAAGCCGCCGAACGCGACGGGCTGGGCCGGTGGCTGCGCGGTTCGACCACCGGACGCGAGCTAATCGAAAAGGGCTTCGCCGCCGACGTCGACGCCGCGGCCGACCTCGATGCCGATGAAACTGTTCCACGAATGGCCGACGACGGATTCTTCACCGCCGCCAGCCTGGCTGTCCTCACCGGCTGAACCGTTCAGACGCGGGGGATAGTCCAGAGGATGGGCCACGATGCTAATCCGGGCCAGCAAGGGGGCGGCGGCTGCAAGGCTGTCGCCCCCCGTCGCTCGTCTACGACGCCGTCCCCTCGCCGGGAACGTCGGTTCTCACCTCCCGGTCCAGGCATCCCGGCGGCTGAAATCCGCCCCTGAAGGACACCGATAAAGCCACTTCCGTGTCCGAGGGCCTTGTGCCGGGTCTAATGGTCAGGTTGGAGACAGGGTTCGTTGTTTTGGCGTAGGAGTGTGGAATCGATGGATCTGGTCGAGCTGTACCTGCACCGGGACGCAGGCCGCTCAACGAGCGAGCTCGCGATGTCGCTGGGCATGGACCGCAAGACGGTACAGAAGTATCTGGCCCCGGCAGAGGCGGAAGGTCTCGCGCCCGGGCTCGGACTCGCTGCGACGGAGTGGCGGGACATGGTCGCGGGCTGGTTCCCGACCGTCGTGGACGGAAGGCTGCGTCAGGTCACCCGGAATCTTCGCATGTTCACGAGTAGGCGCGCATCTTTGGTCCGGCCTACCTCCGTGGAACATCAGGAAGGGGCGGGCCAGGTTCGGGTCCGCTTTCGGGTAAAGCTGGGGAGTATTCCGTTCCAGCCATGCGGCGGACGTGAGAGAACGGCCCACTGGAGCGGGACTGGGGTGTCCGCCGCTGAGGAAAGACCTTGACAGAAATGAGCGACATCGCTCTAGATCTCGGCGATAGCCTCGAGCTCGATCCGGAAAGGATCCGCCAGACCGACCTGCACGGTTGCTCGTGTTGGGGGATTAACGGGGAAGGTCTCGCTCCAGACCTCGTTGAAGTCCGCGAAATATTTAAAATCGGTCAGATATGCACGGATGCTGACAACGTGTTCAAACCCGCCTCCGGCGTCAGCCAATGTGGACTTCAGATTCTCGAAGGTGAGACGCGCTTCGTCAGTGAAGCTCTCGATCCGGTCCATCTTTGGGCCCGAACCCACGTGTCCGGCCAGGAACGTCAGGTTCCCCACTTTCCGGTAGGTTGCGATTTTGGGAAGCGGAGACGCGGTATTCGAATTCATGGGTTTCCTTTATTGATTTAGAGGACTTGGGCGTGGTTACAACTCGGGTATCGGCGTCAGCTACGGAGTCTGGACCGAAGACTCCCATGCAACGCGGTACTCATGGTGGAGCATTTAGAGGAGTGTTCAACTGATTGCGCTCCTGGTGTCGAAATTGCTGGAGGGACGATAAGCACAAGCTCGGGTTCCCAGGGCTATCGCAGCGACAACATCGGATTTTGCCTTATTGTCGACAGGAAGCGCATCGCGGTCTCAGTTGCTATCCGTCCTCGTCCGACACGGCCACCCGGTGGACTTGGGCGAGTTGGGCTAAGTCGGCCACAACCGTCTCGGAGCTGGACCGGGCCGGGACGGTGACCCTCAGACTGAGATGACGCATGGATGTGTCCAGTTCATCGCGTACGTCAATGCCGGTTACGACAGTGCCGGAGGACTTCAATGTCTCCAGAATGGGGGCCAGGGTTCCCTGCCTTGCCGAATATTCGATTTCCAGTTGCATCTTTTGCTGCTGACGCCATTTGCTGGGCCTAATAAGCCTCAAGCCGATGAGCGTGATCAGTACGAACACTGTCCCGACGGAAACCTCCAGATATGAGCCTGCCGCGGCTGCGACTCCGCACGATGCCGCCAGCCACACGGTCGCAGCAGTGGTGAGTCCTTTGATCGCGCCGCGGTCCCGGATGATCGCCCCCGCCCCGATAAAACCGATCCCCGAGGCAACTTGCGCGGCGATGCGTGCTGGATCCACGTTTGGTCCGTGTGTAACGTCAGCGAAGCCGTATGCTCCGGCCAGTGAGAACATCGCCGCGCCCAGTGCCACGAGGACGTGGGTTCTGACTCCGGCCGGATGGCCGGTGATCTCTCTCTCGATGCCCACGACAAGGCCAGCGGCTACGGCGGTGCCAAGTCGAAGGCTGATCTCAAAAAGATCCATGTCTTTCCCCTCTAACGTTGCGCTTGGGTTACGTCCAAGTCCGAGGTCTGCGTCCTCGCCCGGGACCTCGACGAGCCGGTCGAGGCGTTCCGGGCCGGCACCTTGGATGCCGGCCCGTAGACGTTTGTCGCCACGCATGAGGCAAGGGGATTTGATCACCGCGGGCCAGCGGGCGGTGATACCGTGGCAGTGCCCAGGGGTGCGTGGTGCTGGCACTTGGTGTGCACAGCGCCCACACACCCCGATGAGTTGTCGGCCATGCTGGCAGGTATGAAAGACCCTGATGCTTGGCGCCACGGACACGATGATGCCATCAGGCGACTGGCCCCTCGGCAGGTAAACAGAGCGTTAGGGCACCGGTACAGGATGCGGGCTGGTGATCGCTAGGTCGTGGAGCAGGTCAGCGAGCCCGTTGCAACTCTCATCGAGCATGCGCGCTTCGGTTTCGATGAGATACCAGGGGTGGGTTCGTTCGAGGGCTGCTGCTTCGATGCAGTGCCCTGGTTCTTCGGACAGGGCCTGCGGATCGAAGATGCCATCGGGGTTTTCGGTGCCGTCAGCGGAGCCGCTGATCCCCGCGACGTAGGCCCAGGTGTTCTCAAAGCAAATTCGGGGGACGCCGGCGTTGATGAGCAGTTCGGTGATCTCTCGGATCGGGAGCCGTCCTTGACCAATCGGGACACCGAGGGTCCGTCGGGTGGTCGATCCGTTTGGTGTGTAGACGATTTGGTCTTTGAGGTGGGCGGTGCTGATCCATGGGAGCACTGCGTCGACTGTGTCGAGGGGATGCCTGTTGAGCATCATGTCGTTGCCGTAGTCGAACAGAGCCCGCACCGAGGGTGAGTTGACGGCTTTCAGGACGGTTGCGACCTCGTCGCAGTCGAGTTCTTCGTGATTCTCCAGGACAATGCAGATTCCGAGCTCGGCGGCGAGAGGCGCGGCTGCGGCAAGGTTGGTGATGGCTTCCTGGACTCGGGCCGCGCGGTCGAGCGATCCTGTGGTGTAGGTGCGGAGGTTTTGCGCGCCTAGTTGGGCACCGATGCTGAGCATACCGCTCAGGTGTTCGGGGTCCGTTCCGTTGGTCTCGATGTCGATCCCAAGACCGGCGTCCTGCAGGGCCGCACGGACCTTGGCGAAGTGCTCGGGGGAGTTACCAGAGATCTCATGGTAGGGGGAGTAGACAGAGGCGTTGATGCCGTCGAAGCCGCGGCGTTTGGCGTCGGCGATGACGTCGAAGAAGGTGAACGCGGGGTCGTGGCGCAGACGGTAGCGGTATCCATACGTGTGCACGTAGAGCTGAGTTCGGGTTGACTGTTCAGTTGTCATGGGTTCATCCTCGGGTTGTCGTGTATGACGGGTTGGTGTTGGGTCGTGAGTCGGGCGGAAGTAGGCGGACCACCGCCCGTGGTGATGATCGCGGGCTGGGTATGTGCTCTGCATACATGCGTCATTGTCTCTGCTGCGACACAGGAAGCTCCTCGCGAGCAAACTCCCCCATGCGGGCAGCGGCGACGAGTCTGCGTGTATAGGCGTCCTCCGGACGTTCCAGGACATCGGCGGTCCTACCTTGTTCGATGACACGACCGTTCTGAAGGACGACGAGGCGGTGCGCGATCCGTTCAGCGATCGCGATGTCATGCGTGATGAACAGGTATCCGACTCCACGGTCCGCCTGGACCTTGCGCAGCAAAGCGATCACTTTGGCTGCGGTCGAGACGTCCAGAGCGGAGACCACCTCGTCGCAGACGATCAGGCTCGGTGAGCTGGCCAGAGCAGCAGCAATGGCCACACGCTGACGCTGCCCACCGGACAGATCACGGGGGAAGCGTTCTGCCAGGTCCGGCGCAAGCCCCACTTCCGCCATCAGCTCCTGGGCCCGGGCGTATGCATCCCGGCGGCTAAGACCCAAGTGCAGCCGGGCGGGACGGGCGATGATGTCCCGGACCCGGTGCCGGGGATTGAGAGCAGTCTCAGGATGCTGGAAAACTATCGTGATAGCGCGCCTTTGCCCGCGATCACGATTTTCAACTCCAGCAGGCAGCGACCGTCCCAGGAGCTGCATGCCGCCCGCGGCCGGGCGCAGGACCCCGGCGATGCACCGTGCAAGCGTGGACTTGCCGCTTCCGCTTTCGCCGATCAGAGCTACCGTTTCCCCCGCGCCAACGGTCACGGAGACCTCGTGGACACCGACGGGTGCGTCCTTTTGGCGGCGCGAGGAACGGTAGTGGACGGTGACGCCACTTACGCTGAGCAGTTCCTCAGGTGCCGGATGATCGCGGGGCTTCTCCGTGTCACCGGTGCGCTGCCCAAGAATCGTGTCTTGCCCGGAAAGGAACGGGTAGTGACACATCACCATGCGTCCTGGAAAGTCCAGGTCGGCTACCACTGGCGGCGGAAAAGAGTGGCACTCCGAACGGGCATAGGAGCAGCGGTTCGTGTAGTCACAGCCGACGGACGCGACCCCGCCCGGTTCCAGCGGAACTGTCGCTGCCGCCCGCTGTTGCGTATCAACATCCGCCAGGTCAACTCCGGCGAGACTTCGTGTGTAGGGATGAGCAGGGCGTCGGAGGATCGCATCCACCGGGCCGCTCTCCACAATCTTCCCGGCATACACGACGGCGATGTCTTCACACAGCCGTGCCAGGACCCCCAGGTCGTGACTGATACAGATGATCGTCCGCTTCCCGTCCCGCAGCCCGGCGAGAAGGTCGACGATTTCCAGCTTGGTCGTGGCATCCAGACCGGTCGTGGGTTCATCCAGGATCAGAATCCTGGGATCGCCGGCGAGAGCAAGCGCCAGCGCCACGCGTTGTTGCTGCCCGCCGGAAAGCTGGTGGGGGTAACGGCGCAGCAGATCGTTCGTTGCGGGCAGCTGCACCCTACGCAGCACGTCTTCTGCACGCTGACGCGCTTCGGTCCGGGAGCAGGCATGGTGTGTCCGGATCGTCTCGATCAGCAGACTGCCGATGCGCAGGGTGGACGTGAGCGTCTTGGCCGGACTTTGCGGCAGGTAGCCAATGTCGCGGCCCCAGATCGACCTCAGTGCGGAATGCGAGGCAGTGAAAAGGTTGATCGGCTTGCCTGTCGCGTCATACAGGATGACGTCTCCGCCTGTCCGTACAGCGCCGTGTCCACGCGCGCCGGTGAGGGCGAGGGCGAGGGTCGATTTTCCCGATCCGCTCTCTCCGGCGAGTCCAAGGTTGCGGCCTGGCTCAATGGTGAGGTCGATGTCGTGCAGTACAGGCACGAGGTTGCCCTGGCTGTCGCTGTATCCGATCGAGAGTTTCCGGACCTCCGCAATCATGATGTTCCCTTCCGTGGTGAGCGATCAGGCCGAATCCCGCCTGCAGCGATGTTCAGGGCCGCGATGAGTGAACCCAAGGCGACGATGGGGCCGATCGGCGCCCACGGCGTGAGGGTGATCGTCGATCGGCTCTCCGCGATCATCAGCCCCCAGTCGGAGGCGGGCGGGTTCGCGCCCACGCCGAGGAAAGCAAGGGAACTGAGCATGATCATGCAGTACGACATGCGGATGGGCAGGTCGACGGTGACGACGCCGATCAGATTCGGGGCGATCTCGCCGAAGATGATCCGACCGAGGCTCTCTCCGCGTGCCCGGGCACTCAGGAGGAAATCGTGTCCCAGCAAGTCGCGCGTTGCCGCGCGGGCAGTGCGTACACAGGGAATGCCGTAAACCCCTGCCAGGCCAACGACGAGCACGACCGGGTTATTGCCGAAACCTGCGACCACCACGAGCATCATCAGCACGGTCGGTATGGCGAGAATGCCGTCAATGATCCGGGAGACCGTCTCGTCGATCCAGCCGCCGATGTAGCCGATCGTTGCGCCGATCGCCGTGCCGGCGGCGACTCCGATCACAGCGGCAAGCGGGGCTATCAACAGCAGATTCCGGCCGCCGAACAACAGACGGGAAAATACGTCCCGGCCGAGAGGATCCGTTCCAAGCCAGTGCGCACCGGAGGGGGCGCGAAGAGGCGCCGCAACCATTTCATTGGGCGCGTATGGTGCCAGGATACTGGCCAAAGCGGCGACGACGACGTGGAGGCCGAGGACCGCCAGGGCGATGACGGCCCCGTGGCCTCGTAGCCAGCGCCAGATCCGGCCGGCCGTCCGTCCGGAGGCTGTCGACCGTGAGCGGCGCGCGGTTAGGAGGGCATTCATCGGGTTATGGCTCGCATTCTCGGGTTGATGAGGACGCCTATCGCGTCCGAAACGAGACTGACGGCGACCCAGACCGTTGCGCCCAGCAGCGTCACCGCCTGGAGTTGCGGCAGATCATGGTTGGACACCGCGTTCACCGCCAGCGTGCCCAGTCCCGGGTAATTGAACAGGGACTCGACGACGACGAGACCACCGAGGAAGCTGCCCACAGTCAACGCGGTGGCATTGATTGTCGGTGCCAAGGCGAGCGGCATCGTGTGGCGGAAGAACACCCGCGCCGGGGCTAAGCCGCGCAGTCGTGCTGCCATCACCGACTCCGACTGGTGGGCGTCGATCAGGCTGTCCCTGACTGTCCTGGTGACATAGGCGGCATTGCCGATGATGATCGTGATGGCAGGCAGCCAGAGCGCTGGTAGTAGGTCCAGGGCGGGTGCATTCGGCGAGACCGTGGTGACAGCCGGAAACAGCCTCAGGCCGATCGCCAGTGTGAGGATCAGGATCGTACCGACGACGAATTCCGGCACAGCCACACCTGCGAGAACGAAGCCGGAGACGGACATGTCGAGCATCCGGCCCCGCTTCCAGGCCGCCAGGGCGCCTAGGGCTATCCAGCACGGTATCCCAAGGAGCGCTGTGATTCCCGCGAGCATGGCCGAATTCCTGAGCGGGATCGCGAGATTCGAGGCGACAGGTTGCTGGTTTTGAATCGATCGTCCGAAATCGCCGCTTAGCGCGGAGGTGGCCCAATCCAGATAGCGCTCGGGCGCGGGCTTGTTCAGCCCGAGTTCTTGTTGCAGTACCTGGATCTGTTCCGGGGTGACATCCCGTCCGAGGCTCGCGGTCGCCGCATCACCTGGCAGCACCTCGCTCACCGTGAAGATGGCGACTGAGGCGATCAACAGGGTCAGGGCAGCAGTGCCGACGCGGCGGGCCAGGCGCAGGGCGACATTCATCATTTAGCCGCGAACCCGAGGGTGAAGTAATCGGGGCGTGCTTCCGGATTGGCCCCGGGGAACCCTCGCACGGTTGCCGCGCCTGCCCGGACGACGTTCTCGAAGACCGGAATGATGTTCCCGCTCTCGCTGGCCAGCAGCTCCTGTGCCCGGCCGTAAAGTTCCTTGCGTTTCGTTTCGTCTGTCGTGGCTCGGATCTGATCCAGCAGCGAGTCGAACTCCGGCGAGGACCAGTGCGGGTAGTTCGAAGCTGCCCCGGTGCGGAATATCGTGTTCATCAGGATGTCGGCTTGACGCGGGCCCCAGTAGTCCATGTAGAAGGGGCTTTTCGATTCGGCGAAGGTCTCGTATCCGTCTGAGGGGTGCTGCTTGATCTCTACACGGATGCCTGCTTCCGCTGCTTGTTGCTGGAAACTAAGCGCCAGTGGCGTGTAGTTCGCGTTGTAGGGAGAGGTATCCAGCGTGATGTCGATCCCGTTGGGGTAACCCGCATCACTGAGTAGTTTCTTCGCCTTCGCAACGTCCCGCACCGCCGGGGATGCAACCCGTGCCGCGTCCAGCGGTCCGACAGGGTTGTTCGATGCCGTACTGCCGTTTCCTTGAAGGGCGGTGGCAAGCATCTTATCTTCGTCCACCACCGCCTTGAATGCCTGACGGACGCGCACGTCGTCGAAGGGCTTCATCGTGGTGTTCATCACGAGGCTGTCCCAATAGCCCGAAGGGGCGGAGTAAACGAAACTGGAGGGTGACTGGGACAGGCGCTGGGCGTCCGTGGCGCCGATCGAGTCCGAGTACAGCAAGTCGACTTCTCCGGCAAGCAAAGCGTTGATGCGTGCAGCGGAATCCGGGATAGGGACGAAGCTGATCGTGTCCAGCTTCGGCTTGCCTCGCCAGTAGTCGCTATTGCGCTCGACCACCACGGTGCCTCCGGGCGGGAAATCGCGGAGCTTGAAGGGGCCAGTGCCGATACCCGTCTTCGCAATGGTGTCACCGCTGCCGGCCGGAATGATCGCCAATTGCTGCGCGGTGAAGATGCCCGGGAAAGTACTGTTCGGTGTCTTGAGCTGGAAGACCACCGTGTGATCGTCCGCTGCCTTCACTCCGTCACGATCAAGCACGGGCTTCAGCAGCGACAAAGCCGAAGACCCAACGGCGGGGTCCATTACCCGCTGAATCGTGTATACAACGTCAGCAGCGGTGAAGGGCTTGCCGTTGTGGAACCGCACGCCTTCACGAAGTTTGAAGGTCCACTGGGTCGCATCGGCATTCGGCGTCCAGGACGTCGCCAGATCGCCGGTCAGTTCATACTTCGGCCCATAAGTGACCAGGTAGCCGTAGAGGGCGCTGAGCGACTCGTACAGTCGCTTGGATGTCGCAGGATCAAGGCTGAATGCACCCGAGCTCGTTGAGCCGAAGGCGATCCGCATATTTCCGCCGTCAGCCGCCGTGGCCGACTGCGCGCTCGAGGAGGATCCGTCGGTCGTAGAAGCAGCAGGCGCTGTGCATGCAGCGAGGAACGCGGCCAGGCTGACTGCCACAACGCCCGCACAGAGGCGTAAGGATCGGCGTCGGCGCGCCCCAGGCGTGTGTTGGGACGCACGTAAGTTCATACCAAACATTTGAGATCTCTCTTGAGTCGAAGGACGGGGTGTGCGCGAAGGATGCCCACGAGGGTCTCCATGGCGGTATGTGTTGCGAACAACATTCTATTCTTCGGGACCATAAAGGGAAAGAGCATTCGGTAAACACGGGGTGAAGTTAGCGAATACTGTTCGGTACAGCGGGCATGCGTTCATGTATGATGTTCACCATGACGAAGGCTGAGACAATTACCGTCGGTTCTCCGGCCAGCACCCCGTCCAGTTCGGTGCTTTCAGCGATTACGGTGGCGCTACCCGGTCTGCGGGAAGGCGACCGGCGGGTTATCGAGAGCATCCTTGCGGACCCGCAGCACGCCCTCACGTCATCGGTGGCCGAGCTCGCTCGTCGCGCTCGGGTGGCCCCGTCCACTGTTATTCACGCATGCCAGGCGCTGGGTTTTGACGGCTTCCAGACACTACGGCTTGCACTGGCAGAAGACATCGGACGATCCGATGGCCGACCGAGTCTTCCCACCCTGCCGGAAGAGCCCACTCGCCAGCAGATCCTGCACCACGTCCTGCATATGTCCGCTTACGCACTCACCTCCGCGGTCACCACTGTCGACCCCAGCAGTTTCGAACGAGCCGTGGACCTGCTCATGCATGCCAACCAGATCCTCGTCCTTGGATCCGGCAACTCCCGCGCACCAGCCGAAGACGCCGCCTACCGCCTGGCCAGCATCGGTCTGCCGCATACCCATGCACCCGCGGACTCCTTCGCCCAGCACCGCGCCGCGCGCCTCCTGGGAAAAGGAGATGTATGTGTCGCTATCAGCTACTCCGGCGTCACCCGAGATACCGTCGAAGGCGCCCAGCTCGCCGCCCAAGGCGGCGCCGACGTCATTGCGATCACGGGATACAGGCGCACCCCACTCACGGCAACCGCCGCCGTTGCCCTCGTCGCCGGCGCCCCTGTCCACGCCTATCAGTTGGGGGCGATGCACAGCCGCATCGTCCACCTCGCCGTCATTGACGCCCTCTACACCGCCCTGGCAATTGAATCCGGCGCCCGTGCCGCCAGGGCACTGGAAGCTCTGGCCGAAACCACCACCCAGCACCTCTACTAACGCTTTGAACGCTTCACAAGTTTGTTCTCATCCATCGGATTTCGCGCAGGCTCATAGTGGTTCCTGGGCTTGGTTCACTTCGATGAGTTGCGCTATCCGGTACCCAATAAGCTCACGCATCACCAGACCGGTGTTTGTTCGCTTCACCCCATCCGTGTCCAGGATGCGTCCGGCGATCCGGTACAGATCGTCCGCGTCCCGGGCGGCAACATGAACCAGCAGATCATTGATGCCGCTCAGCCCTTGGACCTCAAGCACTTCAGGGATCTCGCCAAGTGCCTGGGCGACCGAAGCCAACTTGCGCTGGACAACTTTAGTCACAACATATGCGCTCAACGGATAACCCAGGAACGCCGGGTCGATCCGTCGCTCAAATGTCCGCAGCGCCTGTTCCTCCGCATACCGGGCAAGGCGTGCGCGCACCGTGTTCCGGGCCAGTCCCGTGGACTCAGCGACCGCGATGTTGGTCGCGTCAGGGTCCTTGATCAACGCCAGCAACAACGCCGCGTCGATGGCGTCAGCCCTCCGTTGTTTGCCCATTATGATTACCTCTCCGATCTCCCCAAAGCCTAGTCATGCGCATAATGATCATCTCATCATACGTCTCTTGCGCAGTATGTATATCAGTGCTGCAATAGATAAAACTTCTGCATCACGAGTGCACAAGGCGGCACAGCGGAGAGCTTCCACACCATCGCCGACATCCGGCTCACAAGAGCCGCCTCACTAATCCCCCGCTTCAGGCCCAACCAATATGCCGTGCGTGAGGATCCTCAACAGCCGCATTCATCAACACCGCTTAGAAGGCCAACCGTCATGAACCAGATTCCCGCCGGTGAGACGCACGCGCACAACACCCTGCCGGGGTACGGCGATCCGCATCTGGACACGCTCGCCGCCATCGAAAAGCGCACCCTGTGGCTCTCAACCTCGATCATCCACCACGCCAACAGGGTGCGGCCCAACTCGTCCGGTATCAAGGTGGGAGGGCATCAGGCTTCCAGTGCCTCGATTGCCACGATCATGACGTCGCTGTGGTTCGGTCAGCTCCGCTCCGAAGACCGCGTCTCCGTGAAACCCCACGCCTCGCCCGTGTTGCATGCCATCAACTACCTCCTCGGCAGCCTGGATGAAAAATATCTCACGACCCTGCGGGAATTCGGGGGCCTTCAAAGCTACCCCAGCCGGGCAAAGGACCCGGACCCGGTTGACTACTCAACCGGCTCCGTCGGCATTGGTGCCACGGCACCCATCTGGGGTGCTATCTCCCGGCGCTACACCGAGACGCTGAGCGGAACGAGGAACCGGGGGCGTCAGTATTCACTCGTGGGCGACGCAGAGCTGGATGAAGGGGCCATCTGGGAGGCCGTGCTCGACTCGAGCGTCGCAGAGCTGGGCGAAATCGTCTGGATCATCGACCTTAACCGGCAGTCCCTGGACCGTGTCGTGCCCAACATCGCGGCCGGCAAGATCGAGCGGCTCTTCTCGGCAGCAGGCTGGCAGGTCATCACCGTGCGCTTCGGGCACCTGCTGGAAAGCCTCATGGAACGCCCCGGCGGCGATGCCCTGCGCCGGCGGATCCTGGACATGTCCAACCCCGAATACCAGCGGCTGCTGCGCTGCCCCGCCCACGAACTGCGCGACCGCCTCCCAGGCACCGGCGAAGGAACTGCGATTATCGCAAATCTCATCGCCGACATCGATGACGACACACTGGTCCGGGCCGTCAGGAACCTCGGGGGCCACGACCTGGCAGCACTGCGCGAGGCATACTCACAGATTGATGACACCAGGCCAACGGCCATCATCGCCTACACGGTCAAAGGCAACGGCCTCCCGACCCAGGGCCACCCCCAGAACCATTCCTCGCTGCTCACCACCGAGCAGTATCAAGAGCTCGCAGAACGGCTCGGAGAAAACGCCGCCGCACCGTGGCAGCGGTTCGACCCCTTGAGTGAGGCCGGAAAGCTAATCGCCGACACCGCTGCACGCCTCCGACGGGAAGCGATTGTGCCCGTTGCACCGCCCAAGATCCCCACCGATTTTGGACGCACACCCTCCGGCACCGCAACCACCCAGGCGGCCCTGGGACGTGCGCTGCTGGATCTGAAGCGCGCCGCGCCCGAGGTCGCCAACCGCGTCGTGACAGTGAGCCCGGATGTGAGTTCGAGCACCAACCTGGCCGGGTGGGTTAACAAAGTCGGCGTGTGGTCGGCTGAAGAGCGCCAGAACTGGTTCAGCGACGATGCAGAAACAGTGCTGCACTGGCGGGAGAATCCCGCGGGTCAACATATCGAGCTCGGCATCGCCGAGGTCAACCTCGTCGGCCTGATAGGGGAACTAGGTGCTACGTGGAGCCGCTGGGGACAGCCGCTGTTTCCGATCGGCGTTCTCTATGACCCCTTCGTTGAAAGAGCACTTGAACCCTGGTCGTACGGGATCTACGCCGGCGGGCAATCGATCCTGGTCGGAACGCCTTCCGGTGTCACTCTCGCCCCGGAAGGCGGAGCACACCAGTCCATTAAGACACCCTCCATCGGGCTTGAACAGCCCGGCTGCACCAGCTACGAACCGGCCTTCGCGCTCGATGCCGAATGGACGCTGCTGGCCGCCATGGCACAGATGGGCCGACCCGGCGGCAAATCCGCATACCTCCGGCTCTCCACCAAGCCCATCGATCAGCAACTGGCCGCCATTCCCGCGGACCCTGCGGCACGCGAACGTCGACGGCGACAAGTGGTCTCCGGCGGGTACATTCTCCGGGCGGCCAAGGATCCCCGCGCCACCATCGTCACCATGGGCGCCCTCGTCCCGGAGGCAATTGCCGCCGCCGAACGTCTGGCAGGCCAAGGCTCCCCGGTCGACGTCCTCTGTGTCACCAGCCCCGGACTGCTCTATGAGGCACTGCAGAGCCGGAACGGTCAGGAACAGGACGCCCAAGCGTGGATCCTGGATCAGATCCTGCCGCCCGAGCGCGCCGTACCCATGATCACCGTACTCGACGGCCACCCCCACACGCTGGCCTTCCTCGCCACCGTGAACCAGGTGAAAAGCCGCAACCTCGGTGTCAGCCGGTTCGGCCAGTCCGGTGACGTCGATGCTGTCTACCGCTACCACGGCATCGATATCGACAGCATCATCCGCGCCACCCTCGACGTGATCCAATGACAGAGAAAGGCACGGGACTGCTCACCAGCTCACTGAATGACGGGAGCTTCACTGAAGACCCGTTCGTGCGGACGGAATCCCGCGCCGCCAGTAGCCGTGAACGAAACGGCCGGGTAATCACCGGCGCGAAAGCAATCGTCTGGAGCCTTGAGGAACTCGGCGTCACCGACATCTTCGGTATACCCGGCGGCAACGTCATGCCGCTCTACGACGCCCTCATGGATTCAAGCACCATACGGAACATCCTGACAAGGCACGAACAAGGTGCCAGCCACGCCGCCGCGGGATACGCGACGGCTTCCGGGCGGGTCGGCGTCGCCATCGCAACCAGCGGCCCCGGCGCAACGAACCTCATCACCGCCATAGCAGACGCCCACTTCGATTCGATTCCGCTGCTCATCATCACCGGCCAGGTGTCCTCGAACCTCATCGGTACCGATGCGCTTCAAGAAGCAGACATCATCGGCATGACAACGCCCATCACCAAGGACTCCTTCCTCGTAACCGAGGCCGAAGACATTGTGCCGACGATCGCAGAAGCACATCTGATCGCTTCGACAGGAAGACCGGGGCCGGTCCTGGTTGACACAGCCAAGGATGCCCAGCAGGCATCCGCCAAGTTCCAATGGCCGGCAAAGTCAAGGTTGCCGGGGTACAACCCAAAGGCAACTCCCCACAAAGGCCAGATCAGCGCTGTAGCTCAACTGATCCGCCAATCACAGCGGCCGGTACTCTTCATCGAGGACCGCTTACGGGTCTTCCTCCCAACGTCTGCCGTTGCGTGAGCAGGTGTGCAACCGCGTCACGCCTGAGCCTCCTGCAGCCCCGTCAGCTGCTCCTGCCCCCCCTAGGCTGAACGACGACCGTAGAAAAGAGAGTGCTGACACTGTGTGCTGTCGGACCTCACGGATGTCAAAACGGCCTTCCCGATGATGCTCGCGGGTCTGACTTTCTGCCGCTTTTTGAGGTTACCGGCACAATCAAAGTGGTGTTGTCGTTGAGGGCGGATCGGGTGCAGTTGGGCTCTCGCGAAATCCCGGGCACACTCAGTGCCTGAGAGTGTTCCAAAGTGGACAGTGTAAAAGTGGACAGTGTCCAGCCGGGCACAGTGAACGAACACCGGCGATACCCTCGGCGCCGGTCCTGCGGATGAGCGATTGCGGTCGTGGGCTGGGGCATCAGACTCGCCGGAACAGGTCGGCTTCGAAACGGTATGCGTCTCCGCGGTAGTTGTTGACGCCGAGTAGCACCGGGGTGCCGTCTGCGCTGTAGGCGATCTCGGCTCCGACGAGCACTGGAGCGCCGATCGAGGTTCCGAGCAGCCTTGCCAGGGTTGCGTCGGCTATGGCCGCAATGACGCTGTAGGCGCTGCGGTGGATGCTGATTCCGCATTTCTCGTGAAGCGTCTCATAGAGGGATACGTCGGTGAGATCTGCCGTGGAGAGTGCGGCGGCGCGGCTTTCAGGGAGGACGACGACGTCGAAGCAAACCGGGGTGCCGTCCATACCCCGCAGTCGATCGATCTGAATCACCGGCGATGTGGGTGCGATTCGGAGTTTTTCGGCTTCATCCAGTGTTGCAGGACGAACTTCCTGCCGCAGCACGCGTGCAGTGGCCCGCAGTCCACGGGCTCGTGCCATTTCGGTAAATGATTGCAGGGTGCTCGGTGGCTCCCCGACCACTTGTGAGGGAACGAACCATCCGCGCTGGGCCGACCGGCGCAGCCGCCCATCCTTCTCCAGAGCGCCAAGTGCTGCGCGCAGTGTGGCGCGACTGACTCCGATCTTTGCGGAGAGGTCGCGTTCACCGGGCAGTCTGGAGCCCGGGGCGTAAACGCCGGAGTCCAGGTCGTTGGAGAGATCGGCGTATGCCTCGGCTGATGCTGCGGGAAGGGTCATGACCAGAGAGTACCATATTGCTCAACTGGTCTGAATATTTCTATATCTGGTTTTTATCTGGTGTAACTGGTTCAGTGATGGTAGCGTTCAGTGCGGCTCGGTTGATTGTCATCAGCCGCAGGTAATCCCTACGACCACAACGGAGTGACTATGTTCTCGAAGAAGGTGCGTACCGCGGCGGCGGCGCTGGTAGGTTCCGTGGCTCTTCTCGCCATGACTGCTTGCGTCCCAGGGGCCGGCGGCGGGGGGCCAACAGCACCTGCTGCTGTGTCGTCGGATGTGGCAGGGGCGGGCAAAGTGACGTTGAAACTGTCGGATTTCTGGGGATCGGCAGAGGAAAAATGGGTACAAACCCTCATCACGGATTTCGAAACCAAATACCCGAATGTCACTATTGAACGCACCCGTGAAGACTGGGGGCAGCTTACAAGTACGTTGAACCTGCAGCTTCAGGACCCCAACGGTCCGGATATCGCCTCGGCAAACAACGGGTGGTCATCGCTGGGCACGCTGGCGAAGGGAAACCTTGTCCGGAACCTGGACGCCTATGCGCAGTTGTACGGGTGGGGCGACAAGGTCCCGGCGACCATAGCGCGTCAGAACCAGTTCACCACGGACTTCAGGGCAATCGGCGAGGGGTCCTGGTTCGCCACGCCACTCGCCAGAGCTTCATTGATCGGCATTTACTACAACGCCGACAAGCTGAAAGCACTCGGCATCAAGGCTCCGGCCACGCTGGCCGAGGTCGAATCGGCTGCGGCCAAGGTCAAGGAAGCCGGCGAAGTCCCGTTTAGCTACAGCGGTCTGGACGGTAACACGGCAGCATTGCTCGGCCTCCAGTCGCTTTTTGGGGCGCAGGGGAGCATCAACGATTTCGTTTACGGAAAGTCAAAGGTCGACGCCAGCTCCGCCGGTATTGAAAAGGCCGCCACGACCCTGCAGACGTGGGGAAAGAACGGCTGGTTGTCGCCGAATTTCGAAGGCCTTGACTACCAGACCTCGCTGGCGAATTTCCTCGATGGGAAGGGAGTCTTCCGCTTCGAGTACACCGGAGCCCTGGGCCTGTCGGGCGATCAGTTGAACAAGTTCGGCTACATGCAGCTTCCCCAGGTGAATGGCAACTCCACTGTCGGCATCGGTGCTGCCCCCGGCGCGATGGTGATCTCAGCCAAGTCTCAGCATCCCGACGTTGCTGCGGCGTTCCTGGACTTCCTGATGTCCAAGAAGGCCAGTCAGACAGCGGTAGATCTTGGTCTCGTGCCGATGCTCAATTCAGGCCTGTCGACCCCGGACACACTGAGTCTGAAAGGCGAAGCTACCGCTACGGCAAAACTCGACTCCGGGGATGGTTACGTCCCGTATTTCGACTGGTCGAGCCCGACGATGCTTGACACCCTCACCCAGAACACTCAGCTGCTGCTTGCGGGCAAGACCACCCCGGAACAGTTCACGAAGGCCGTGGACACCGACCGCGACGCATTCCTGGCCTCCCACGGATCCTAAAACGATGACCATGACCAAAGCCCGGGCCGCACGGCCCGCCGTCGGTGCCGTACGCCGCCCGCGCAAATCGTCCGCGCGCCGACGGACCCGCCTCACAGGGCTCTTGTTCGCGGCTCCTGGCCTGCTGCTCTACGCCGCGGTGGTGCTGTGGCCGATGCTGCAGTCGCTCCAATACTCGTTCTACAAGTGGGACGGCGTCACCGCCGCGGTCTGGGTAGGATTGCAAAACTACACCACCTTTTTTACCGACCCGGTGCTGCAGTCCACCCTGGGGAACGTGCTGGTACTGCTGTTCTTTTTCTCACTGCTTCCAATCGCCCTCGGCCTCGTCTCCGCTGCGCTCATCACACAGGCAAAGCAGCGGGGAATGGCAGTGTTCCGCTGGATTTTCTTTCTGCCACAGGTCATGACGAGCGTGGTGATCGCCTTGCTGTTCAAGCGCATGTATGCCCCTGAAGGCCCGATCAATGAAGCACTGCGGGCCATTGGCCTGGACGCTTTGGCGAAGAACTGGCTGGGTGATTTCACGTGGGCGCTGCCGGCAGTCGGACTCATCGGCACCTGGGTGACTTTCGGTTTCTGCATGGTGCTTTTCATTTCCGGGGCGGCGTCCATCTCCCCGGATCTTTATGAAGCGGCGCGCATGGACGGGGCCGGACCGATCAGGGAGTTCTTCTCGGTAACCCTGCCGGGCCTGCGGGGCCAGATCGCTGTGGCGCTCACCCTGACAGTAACGGCGGCGCTCCGCGCGTTCGACCTGATCTGGATCACAACGCGCGGTGGCCCGGGGACATCGACACAGACCCCGGCGGTGGCACTCTATAAGGCAGCGTTCGTCAATCCGAATGTGGGCCAAGCTGCGGCTATCGGAGTCGTCATGGCAATCCTGTGCCTCGCCATTGCCTTGGCCATCACCCGTGTGTCTGAGAAGGAGTAACCATGTTCAACCGCATGAACAAGACCTGGAAGTACTTCGTCCTCGTCCTGATGGCACTGGCAGTGCTGTGGCCTGTAGCTACCTTTGTTGCGGCAGCCCTCAGCCCGGACCGGGCAGGTCGTCCCTCGGCCGACCTGCGATGGGCAAACTTTGTCACTGCGTGGAACGACGCAGACTTTGCCAGGTCCATGACTGTTTCGGCAGTGATCACCCTGACCGTCGTGGTTGTGGGTGTTCTGCTGGCACTTCTTGGCGGGTACGCGTTCGGCGTGCTCGGCGTGGCCGGCAACCGGGTCCTGTTCCCATTGATTCTTCTGGGAATGATGGTCTCTCTTGAAGTGATCATCGTGCCGCTGTACTACCAGTTCCGTTCCTTCGGTCTCACCGACAACCTCCTGGGGGTGATCCTCATCCAGCTGGGCATGGGCGTTCCCTTCGGGGTGTTCTGGATGAGGGCTGCGTTCCGGTCCCTCCCGCGGGCCGTCTTCGAATCAGCCGAGCTCGACGGGGCCGGACCGTTCCGCGTGTTGTGGTCCATAGCCGCTCCGAACATCATGCCCGCCGTGTACACGCTGATCCTGCTCAGCTTCATGTGGACATGGAACGACTACTTCCTCTCGCTGGTGTTCCTCCACGGAGAAAACCAGACGGCGACCGTTGCCCTCGGAGTGTTTCAGGGCAAATACGTCACGCAAATAAACCTCATGGCCGCGGGCGGCCTCATCGTCGCAGCACCGGTCCTCATCCTCTACGCCATCTTCCAGCGCAAGTTCATCTCCGGAATGCTCGCCGGAGCCATCAAAGAGTAACCGCTCCTGCGCTTGGACCACCACCGAACAAAGGCAAACAACCAGATGCAATTGACTCCGCAGATCCTGCCCGACGCCAACTCCATCGGCACCATCATCGCTGACCTCATCCTCGAACGCATGGAGAGGAAGGCCGGGCGCCCGTTCCTGCTCGGTTGCCCGAGCGGTCGAACCGCGGCACCCGTCTATGCAGCGCTCGCCCGGAAGGCCGGCAGAGGGGCGGACCTCTCCAAGCTGACCATCGTCATGATGGACGACTACGTACTCCCGGACGGGGACGGCAGCTTGCGGATCGTCGACCCCGAAGCGTCATACTCATGTCTGGGCTTCGCCCGGCGCGAGATCCTGGCGCCCATCGCAAGGGCATGCGCCGACGCCGGCACAACCCCGCCCACCGAAATCTGGACGGCAAATCCTTCGGATCCTGGCGAGTACGATTCACGTATCGAAGCAGCCGGTGGCATCGACCTGTTTCTGCTGGCATCCGGTGACACCGATGGGCACGTCGCCTTCAACCAGCCCGGAACCCCGCGGAACGCACGCACCCATATCGTCGAACTTGGTGAGGCGACCCGTCGGGACAACATGAACACGTTCCCGGAATTCACGGATCTCCGCATGGTTCCCCGCCACGGAGTCACGGTCGGTGTCGACACCATCGCGCGCCTCTCTACAGAGGTTGTCATGATCCTCTGCGGCCAAAACAAGCGGGAGGCATATTCCCGAATAGCCAACGCCCACCAATACGAGCCCGACTGGCCAGCCACCATTGCCACCGAATGCCGAAACGCGGCATTTCTCGTAGACCACGACGCCGCAACCGTTCGCGTCTGAACCTGCTGCCACCCAGCCATCCAACAACCAAGGAAGTACACAGTCATGTCAGCAATCAAGCTTGTATACATCGGTGGAGGTTCCTCCCGCGGCGCAGGAACCGTCGCGTCAATCCTTGAGCACGGAGAGGAGTTCGACGGTTCAGAGATCGTCATCCAGGATGTCAATCCCGAACGGCTCAAGGCCGTGGAGACCATCGGCAACAAGATCGCCAAGGCCAAAGGCCTGGACATCACCATCAGCTCCACCACGGATCGTCGTGAAGCACTGACCGACGCCGATGCGGTGCTGGCCAGCTTCCGGCCCGGGGACTTCAATGCGCGGGCGTTGGATGAACGCATTCCCCTTAAGCATGGCGTCATTGGGCAGGAAACCCAGGGTCCTGGCGGGTTCTTCATGTCGCTTCGCTCGATCCACATCTACGAAGACATCATCCGTGACCTGGACGCCGTTGCGCCCAACGCGATCATCTTCAACTACACCAACCCGATCAACATCGTCTCCCAAGCCGTAACCCGCTTCACCGACCGGACGATCTGGTCCATGTGCGAAGGACCGATCGTTTTCCCGAACACCGTGCTGAACGCTGCCGGGCTTGACCCGAAACGCGCGAACATCATCATGGCCGGCGTGAACCACAACTGCTGGTCCACCGAACACACGTACGACGGCGAAGACCTCATGCCGCTTCTGGACCAGGCCTGGCACGCGCGCAAGGACGATCCAAGCTTGGGAATTCACGAGAAACGAATGCTCCACCTCGCGGTGACCATGCGCTCCGTGCCGGCGGACTACTTCCAGTACTACTATTTCCGCGAGGAAATCCTTCGCCAGTTGCAGGGCGCCCCCACCACCAGGGCCGAGGACCTGCTGGCCGCCCTTCCGGGCTACTGGGAACACTACGAGGAGCAGTCCCACAGGGACGTCCCCCTGCTGGACCCGAAGCGGTCACGTGGCGGCATCCACGAGCTGGAGCTAGCAATCGACGTCATGAGTGCCTATTACAACGACAAACCCGCCAGCCTTCCTGTGAACCTGCCCAACATCGGTGGCGCACTGCCGGGCTTCGACGAGGACGTTGTCGTGGAAATGTGGTGCAACGTCGACGGCAAGGGCGTCACCCCACTCCCGCAGCGTCCGCTGCCGCACGCTGTCCGTGGAATCGTGCAGCAGCTCGCCGAATACCAGTACCTGGCCGCCGAGGCTGCCTGGAAGGGCACCCGCGCAGACGGAATTCGTGCCCTTGCAGCGAACCCCATGGTCCCAACCCTCCGGGTAGCGGAGGAGCTCTATGACGAAATGGCATACGCCCACCGCGCCTACCTGCCCCAGCGGCTCCTGCGCTGAGCATGGAGAATTTCGCCACAACGCTACCGGACGCGTCATCAGAGCACCTGTTCCTCGCCGTCGACGCAGGAAATTCCAAGACCGTCGCCCTCGTCGTCGATCGGACCGGCGCCGTTCTGGGACGAGGCAGAGGCGGCCGGGGTGACATCTACGGTGCCGAGTCGGTAGAGGATGCCCAAGACGCGGTTTTCGGGGCGATCGATGCAGCATTCGCAGGCGCCGGCATCATTGCCACGGGGATCCACTCAGCAGCGTTCCGGCTGGCCGGCGTCGACTATCCCGAAGACGCCCGGTTCTGGGAAGAACGAATCCGTGCACGCTACGGCAACGGCATCGGGCAATTGAGCATCAAAAACGATGCCTTCGCTTCGTTGAGGCTACTTGACGGGACCGGTGTCGGGGCATCCATCACAGTCGGTACCGGTCCCGCCGTCGCCGCGCGTTCGGCCGATGGGCGCGAGGAATGCTCGGGATGGTTCGTTTTCGACGACCTCGGCGGCCAGGGCCTCGGTAACAGTGCGCTCTCGGCCGTCTGCCGTGCCTGGATGGGAAACGCCCCGGCCACCCGCCTTGCCGACGCGCTCTGCCGGCTGTATGACGTGAAGGACGCCTGGGAACTTCGGCACCTTTTCACACGGCGCTTCGGAGCCCTGCCCCGCACTGAACTGTGGAAGGCGGCACGTGCCGTCCTGGCCCTCGCGGACGACGGCGACGCGGTCGCCCGCCGCATCGTCGCCGAGCAGGCCGCGGCCTTTGTGCGTTACGCCCAGTGGTGTGTCGCCCGCGTGGGCGCGGACCTGACCAGCGGGCAGGTGCCTGTGCTGTTGAACGGCTCTGTGGTGACATCCGAACATCCGGCGATGCGGGACGCCCTGAAACACGAACTGCGGATGATGGCGCCGGCCGCCCCGGTCACCGTGGCAAACGCGTCACCGCTGCGGGGCGTCGTGCTGGACGCGCTCGTGGAAGGCGGAATCGGCCTCACCCCGGCACTCGTCAAGCACATCCGCGATGACGACCCCGACGGGTTCCTGACAACGTGACGCACCAGAAAGAAAACACCATGACTCTCCCGCAGTTCGACGTTGAAGAGGTGCTGTCAGCACTCACGCTTGAGGAGAAAGCCTCGCTGCTTTCCGGCGTCAACGACTGGTACACGCAAGCCATCGACAGGCCCGGGCTACCGGCGCCCATTCCCGCGATCGAGGTCGGCGACGGACCGCACGGGCTAAGGAAGGAGACCGGCGTCGACATGGTCTGGGTCCCCGCTACCGGGTTCCCGACAGCCTCAGCGATGGGAGCCTCCTGGGACCGGGGCCTCGTGCGTCGCGTTGGTGAAGCGCTGGGGGAGGAAGCCCGGGCCCAAGGAGTGCAGGTGATTCTGGGCCCCGGGGTCAACATGAAACGCTCGCCACTGTGCGGGCGCAACTTCGAGTACTACTCGGAAGATCCCCTGCATTCCGGCGAGCTCGGCGCCGCCTACGTTGACGGTGTGCAATCCACCGGCGTCGGCACGTCGCTGAAGCACTTCGCAGCGAACAACCAGGAAATCGAAAGAACACGCATCTCGGTTGTCGCGGACGAACGCACTCTCCGCGAGACCTACCTCCCAGCGTTCGAGCGGGTCATCCGGCTGGCAAATCCCTGGACGGTCATGTGCTCCTACAACAGGCTCCTTGGAGTCCACACCTCACAAAACAGGTGGCTCCTCACCGAGGTGCTCCGTCAGGAGTGGGGCTTCGCGGGAGCGGTAATCTCCGACTGGGACGCCGTTCATGACCGGGTTGCCGCCCTTCGAGCGGGCCTCGACCTTGAAATGCCAGGCACGAAAGGCCGCACGGACGCGGAGGTCGTTGCTGCCGTGCGCGCCGGCGAGCTGGACGAGTCAACAGTCGATCAGGCGGCGCGACGAGTGCTGCAACTCGTCTGCCGGTCCTACCCTGGACCGGACCTGGTCAACGGTCCGGTCATCGACCTTGGACACCACGCGGGCGACCGTCTCACACCCCCGCAGTTGGAGCTGTTGCGGGCCAGCGATCACCATGCGCTGGCGCGTGAAGCCGCAGCTGCATGCCTCACCTTGCTCCGGAACGAAACCCCGCCCGGCGCGGCGCGCCCGGTACTGCCTCTCTCCGAGAGTCCGTCCGGAACAATCGCAGTCATCGGCGCGTTCGCCGAGCACGCCCGAATCCAGGGCGGCGGCTCATCCGGAGTGGACCCGACACATGTGGACGTTCCCCTTGAAGCCATCCGAGCTATCGCCGGTAAAGATGTCGTCTACGCGCCCGGCTACGTTTACCTCCCGAAAAACGCCTATCAGGACGACCACACCGCAACATTGGCGGCGCACGGACTCGCCGCCGTCGGCGACCGGCCGGCCGTGCCGCGACGTTCCGCCACGCTCTCGAAGGATCTGCAACTCGCGGCAGCCGTTCAGCAGTCCGCGAAAGGGCCCCTGTCGCCCGCCGCGCAGCGGCTACAGGAGGAGGCTGTCAGAGCGGCCGAGCACGCGGACACCATCATCGTGTTCGCCGGGCTCCCGCTGGCTTTCGAGCAAGAAGCCAACGACCGCGATACGCTTGCGCTGCCCTCGGAGCAATCAGCCTTGATCTCGCGCCTGGCTGACCTGAGGGATCGCACAGGAGCCGCACTGGTATTGGTTCTTGCCAATGGCTCAGCCGTCACCATGGACCCTTGGCATGACAGAGTCGACGGTATCGTCGAGGCATGGCTTAGCGGACAGGCAGCCGGAACCGCCGTCGCCGACGTACTGTTCGGGCGGGTCAACCCGGCCGGCAAGACAGCGGAAACCTTCCCCCTGCGGCTCGAGGACACACCCGGACAACCCAACTGGCTAGGGGAACGGGGAACCGTTCTCTACGGCGAGGGCGTGTTCATCGGGTATCGCTGGTATGACGCACTCCACCGCGCCGTGCGCTACCCCTTCGGCCATGGCCTGTCGTACACAAGCTTTGCGTACTCTGATCTGACCGTCCAGATAGTTGACGAAAACTCTGCCCGTGTTCACGTGTCCTGCCTCGTAACCAACGAGGGTCGACGCCCTGGGCAGGAAGTCGTGCAGCTGTATGTGGGCGATCCGGAGGCGGAGGTGCAGCGTCCGCTACGGGAGCTTCGAGGCTTCGAAAAGATCCACCTTGAAGCAGGGCAAACCGTACGCGTCGAATTCACGCTGGAGAACCGGGACTTCGCGTACTGGGACGCCCTGGCTGACCGTGGCGAAGGCCGCCCAGGACTATGGCGCCGGGAAGGCGGCGAATTCCGTATCGAGATCGGGGCATCATCCCGGGACATCCGCCTCAACCAAGCCATCACGCTCCCCGATGAACTAACGATCCCGCCACTGATCCCGGATGCCAAGGCACAGCTGTCCACCACATCCCGTTTCGTCCAAGGACACTCTCAATGACCGGCTCCCCGTGCCAGATTGGCCCCAGAAATGGTGGTCACTGGTTGATATCGTCCGGGGATTTCACGGAAACGCACCGCTGCAAGCATGGACGTTTCGCGGATTTTCGCAGCTCTCCGACGGCCCCGGCTAGGATACCCCTAGGGTCTAAATTGCTCCCCACGCGAATCGCTGGGTATGTGTTCGGTAGTAGGTGAAGGTTTCAACTGCACGCACGCCAGGAATCGTGCGAATTCTGCGGTTGATGATTTCGTAGAGATCGTCAGGGTCGGTGGCGATGACCTCGACGAGCAGGTCGACGGAGCCTGCCGCCATGATCACGTAGATGACGGCATCCACTGTGCCGATGGCATCTGCTGCGGCGTCGATGTCCCCGTCGACCGTGATGGCGAGCATCGCCATGCTTCGGTATCCAAGCTTCAGCGGGTCGGTGACGCCGACGACCTGCAGGGTGCCGGTTTTCTGGAGGCGGAGGACGCGTGCACGTGCCGCGCCAGCGGATAAGCCTGTCGCCGCGCCCAGTTCTGCGTAGGCAAGACGCCCATCTCGTTGCAGCAGTGTGAGCAGCGTCCGATCGGTGTCGTCCAGAACATGGCCGCGATCATTGCTGTTGATCGTGTCAGTCGTCATGGGTCCAGTATGGCTCATCGGGAACTGAAATGATGAAACCGCAGTGAAAGATGGTATAGACTGCCGAAAACTCACTAAGAGAGAGTTCTTGCAGATGAAATATGCTCAGAACCCTTGTGTTCGCTCGCTGGCGTTGCCGCCCAGTGAGGGAAAAGGCGGATCCCCGCGCCTCCGGCATCAAGGTCTTGTGCGCGTATCCGAAGATCCGCGCGCTACGGGGCCGGTGAAGATCGGTTCGATCAAGATGTTGGGAACATGCCGCCGTGAAAACCAGACCTGCACCGACATCGACTCACCCGTGACCCGCGGAACACCGCTTCCACGTACCTCAACAGGGAGCGGTGGCGCCGAGTGAAAATTGCAGTCATTGGTGCAGGCCTATCCGGCCTCACGGCAGCGTGGGAGCTCTCCAAGTGCGCTCACGATGTCCTTGTCCTGGAAGCCCGCAGCCGGGTCGGCGGACGATCCTGGTCGGAGGAGCGTCCCAACGGTCAAATCGTGGAACGCGGGGGAGAATTCATCTTTCCCGACGAGTTCCCGATTAGGCGACTGGCCTCGGAACTAAAGATCCCGATCATGTCTCATGGTGTCCGATACATGCGCCGCATGGTCGACGGCAGGGTGCTGACCTCCGAAGAGCTCGCTCAGACCATGGAAACCGTTACCAGTACCGTCCAGGCGATGCTCGCTGACGGACTCACGTCCGTTTCACTGGAGCAGGCCTTCAAGGAATCGTTGGGGGCGTTCTATCGGCAGGACCCGGCGTACAGGCGTGTGACGACGTCGGCGGCTGCGAATCCCGAACTCGTCAGCGCCGAAGCAGTCCTCCTTCATGAAGCGCCCTCAGCACGCTCGCACATCGAGGATGGGGGCCGCATCGTCGGCGGAAATCAGCGACTCTCTGCAGAGATAGCGCGTCGGCTGGGCACCCGGGTCCGACTCACGCAGCCAGTAGCATCGATCGATCAATCGTCTGCAGGCGTTCAGGTACGCACTGTCGACGGCACCGCCTACGACGCGGACTGCGCAGTCCTATCCGTACCGCTTCCGATCTTACGCACCTTACAGCTTGGATTTCCGCTGCGGCCCGAGCAGCAGGAAGCCCTTGACCATAGGATCATGGGTCATGCCGCCAAGCTTGCGGTCTCTATTGACGCCGACCGTGACGACGTCGCGATACAGAACGCGGAACACTGCTGGTGGTCCTGGCGGTCGCTGGCTACAGACGGTTCCTCCAGACTGCCCGTAATCTCGAGCTTCGCCGGCGGCGAGATCGCACTGCAAGCGCTCCAGACAACGAACGGTTCCGGCACTTGGCTTGAAGCCCTCGAAGAGATGCGGCCCACCATGCGTGCCCTGCGGGATCCACTGCTTACAACCTGGTCAGACGACCCATGGGCGATGGGTGCGTACAGCGCTCCCGGACTCGACTGGCGCCCGGGCGACGCTGACGCTTTCCTCCGTTTGAGCGGACGGGTCGCCATCGCTGGTGAGCACACCGGAACGGAACAATCGCTGTCTGGTGCCGTCGCCTCCGGATACCGGGCGGCATCAGCCATCGGAGCGCTCTCACATTGAGGACGTCAGAATGCCGCATGCCCATGCATTTCGAAGTCATATCAAACAAGGGACAGACATGAATTGTGAGAGGCACCAATGAGTGTGATCGATACAGTCGTGGTCGGAGCTGGCATTGCAGGCCTTACGGCGGCGCGCCTTCTACATCAAGCGGGACAAAAGGTGGTCGTCCTCGAAGCACGTGACAGAGTCGGGGGGCGAATCTGGACGGACCGTGACGCGGGCTTCTCTGTTGATCAGGGTGCCTCCTGGATACACGGCGTCGACGGGAACCCGCTGACTGACCTTGTAACGGCATTCAACATCGAGACCGCCGAATTCACGGTAGGAAGCTTCCAACCTGACGGCCGCCCAATCGCGAACTACGACTCCGAGTTTCGGCTTCTGAAACCGGGCGAGGCGAGCGACCTGGCAAACAAGGTCCGTGCAGCAGACGATGAGGTGCGACGCGCCATAGCATCTTCCTCTCCGGGCGAGACCTACTTGGACGTTACTGAACGCGCCTTGGACACCCTTGGCTGGTCTCCGGAAAGCACCCAAAGTGTGCGGGAGTTTTACGGCCATCGCACGGAAGAACAATGCGGAGCGGAAATCGAAAGGGTTGCGGCCGAAGGCCTCGACGAGGATGTCATCTTTGGTGAGGAAGTGATCTTCCCCGGCGGTTATGACCAACTCACGACAAACCTGGCCGAGGGACTTGACATCCGTTTCGGCCACCAAGTGACCGGAGTTGCATGGTCTGAGGCAGGCGTAAGAGTGACCACAGCCCGAGGCAACACAGAGGCCCGGTACGCGGTCATCACGGTGCCGCTGGGTGTCCTCAAGCGGAACTCAATCGACTTCAATCCGGAATTGCCTGACGTTGTCGTCAGTGCCATTGGAAGGGTCGGCATGGGAGTCTTCAACAAGGTTTTCCTGCAATTTCCGAAACGATTTTGGGAGGACGGGGTGTATGCCATCCGGCAATGGGGCCCGGCCGGATACCGCTGGCACACGTGGTACGACGTGTCGGTGGTCAGCGGTCGGCCAATGCTGCTCGCTTTCGCCGGTGGTCCGCGCGGCATCGAGACTGAAGCTATGACTGATGATGAGGTCGTCGCGTCGGCCGTTGGCGCGCTAAGAAACATCTACGGCGACGACGTCCCACCCGTGGTCAACTCTTGGATCACACGCTGGGGGTCCGACCCCTATGCGCTGGGCTCATATTCGTATGTTGCGGTCGGGGCCACGCACAAGGACCACGACGCCATCGCTACGCCGGTGGGGAATGTTCTGCACCTCGCCGGGGAAGCTACCTGGAGCACTGAGCCCGCCACCGTGCATGGCGCCTTGTTGTCCGGTCATCGTGCTGCCGAGCGCATCCTGGGTCAAGTCGTCCCGCTGGAGGACCTCCATGCCGGGCTCGGCTGACCGAATGAGCCCGCGGAGTGCAACCATTCTGCCGGGCCGCACCAACCCCGCCTTAGGCTAAAGGTTTCTTCATGGACACTCCCGTTTTTCATAAGTCATTCGACTTCTTTTCGCATGGCGTACTTCCTGCGCCGCTGGTGACGGAAGATGAGGCCCAGCGTCTCGCTGAGTCGTTGACCGGCTCGGTACTGCGAGCCGCAACGCTCGGTAGTCAGCAGGACGCGAACTTCCTGTTGACCTCTCCGGAAGGCGAGATCCGGGGGGGGGGTACTCAAGGTTGCCAACCCGTCGTTTTCTTTATCGGAAATCGAGGCACAAACGCTCGCTGCTGAGCATCTAGCCGCGCGGTTGCCGCAAACTCGTTTTCCCGGCGTGATGAGAACTACCAGGAACGGTAGCTCACTGGATTCGGTGAACGCCCACGCGCGTGTTCTGGCCTACCTCGGAGGAGGAACGCTAACCGGCTCGCGGTACCTCCATCCATCCGTCATATCGGCTCTCCGTGGTTCGTGGTGAAACGGATTCCGTGTCTTGAAAGCTGAAGGGCTCGTAGCCCTGCTGTGATGGATGTTCTCTACGCATTCATCAAGAGTCAGGAGCTACGAGCCTTGATCGAGCCTATTTCCCGCGCCCCGACGCTGCCACCGCCCTCTTCAATCTGCCCGACTACCGCGTCACCGATACCGACATCCTCGCCAAGGTGAGCGGCAGCGCACGGAGGTTGGCCGTGCCCGACGGCCGTTATTGTTTCTTCGGTGACTTCGATCCATACCGGGCTATCGGTTTGGCGGGGCGTAAGCAGGGCGGAGGCGGCGATGATCATTGGTTCCTCATGTTGCGCGGGCGATTCATTGGGATGCTGGGCGTCTCTCGGTTGTCCCCGCGATCCGGAGTGCTTTTGGCCGCCCCTGGGTCGGGGTCGGGATGTGAAGTCCGCCGGATCCCGGCGTGATTGAGCCGAGGATGCTCGCGTGCCTGGCGCCCGTGCAGCTGGGTACCGTGGCTGGAAGGTTATGAATCGACAAGTATCCGAGTACGGCGAAGGCACAGGCCTCTTTCATGGGAGATGGCAGGCCCAGCTCGTCCGATCTGACCAGTTCAACGGCTCCCAGTTCGTCTTCCAAGGCCCGCATCAGGGTTGGGTTCAGGGTTCCTCCTCCGGATGCGACGACAGATGTTCCGCCTGCCGCGCGGACGGCGTCAGCGATGGTCCGGGCGGTAAGTCTGACGAGGGTGGCGATCACGTCTTCGGCTGCGAGCTCGTGCGTGCCGCTGTCCGCTAGCGCGGCATTGAGGTAGGGCAGATGGAATAGCTCTTTGCCGGTGGATTTGGGTGCCGGCTGGGAGTAATACGGATCTGCGAGCAGGCGGGTGAGTAGTTCTGTGTTGACGGTGCCGCGGGCGCCGAGTTCGCCGTTGTGGTCGTAGTGTTTTTGGCTGGCGGTCATAGACGTGACGGCGGCATCGATGAGGGCGTTGGCCGGCCCGGTGTCGAAGGCCGTCGGTTCGCCGGAGGCCACCGTGATGTTGGCGATCCCGCCCAGGTTCAGGGCCACCGGTGTTCCCGGCAGTCCGCGCAGCCACATCGTGTCAAACAGGCTGACGAGCGGTGCTCCCTGTCCCCCTGCTGCGACGTCGCGTGAGCGGAAGTTGGACACGACAGCACAGCCGGTTGCCTCCGCAATCCAGGCTGGCTCTCCGATCTGAAGGGTTCCATGGACCGTGCCTGCCTCGACCCAGTGGAACACGGTCTGGCCATGTGAGGCGACGAGATCAGCCCGGCCGTCACACAACTCGCTGTTGGCCCGGGCCGCGAGCCGCGCGAAGGCCTGGCCGATGCCGGTGTCGAGCCGGCAGACCTGCTCCATGGACGTTGTTGCGGGCGGCATCTGCGCCGCCAATGCCGCCCGTAACTCCTCTGGGTAAGCCTCGCTCACAGTCCCCAAGGGAGTAAGCACCAAGGCATCTGCGTCCCTGGTGATGTCGACGGCGACGGCGTCGATCGCATCGTAGGACGTTCCGGACATCATGCCGATGATACGCATGACACTCCTCCCTTTCCTTCTCGTTCAGTTAATCGCGGAGTGCGTTCTTGTGGGCGGAACCACGCAGCGTGGCCAACGCAAAGACGCTGACGATGCAAGTGGCCATCACGTAGTAGGCGGGGATGTCCTTGTTGCCGGTGGACGCGATGAGCCCGGTGATGATGAGTCCGGCGGATCCGGAGAACACGGCATTGGACAGCGAGTATGCGACTCCCAGACCGGTGTAGCGGACCGTGGTGGGGAACATTTCCGAGAGCATGGCGGGGCCGGGGCCCGCCATCATGCCCACGACGGCGCCGGCGATGAAGACACCGGACCCAAGCAGCCAGGGCGAGCTTGCCGGGTCCTGGAGGATCTTCAGGAGTGGCAGGGCCAGGACGGTGATGAGGATGGCGCCTGCCAGCATGACCGGCCGGCGGCCCCAGCGGTCGCTGAGCATGCCGCTGGGGATGATCGATACGGCGAAGCCTGCATTGGACAGCACTGTTGCAATCAGCGCTGCTTGGAAGGTGGCGTGAAGGCTTGTCTGAAGGTATGAGGGAAGGACCACGAGGAAGGTATAGCCTGCCGCCGACCAGCCCATGAGGCGTCCGATTCCGAGCAGGATCGCCTTGGCGGTTTCGGCCTTGCTGGGGTGCTGGATGACAACGCCGGGGGTGTGGCTTTTCTCTGCCGTCACCGTTCGCTGGAAGTTGGGTGTCTCTTCGAGTTTTAGCCGCAGGTAGAGGGCCACGAGGCCGAGGGGAAGGGCGAGCAGGAAGGGGATGCGCCAGCCCCAGTCGCCGAGGTCCGTTGCGGTCAGGACCGAGGACATCAGGGCCGCGACGCCGGCACCGGCCAGCAGGCCGAGAGCTACGGTGAAGGATTGCCATGAACCGTAGCGTCCACGTTTCCCGGGGGGTGCGAACTCGGTCATGATGGCGACGGCGCCGCCGAATTCGCCCCCGGCGGAGAGCCCCTGAAGGATGCGCACGAGGGTCAGCAGGATAGGCGCCATGACGCCCAGAGTGGCGTAGTTGGGGAGAACACCGATGAGGGTTGTTGCCCCGGTCATGAGCAGCAGGACGATGATCAGCGTGGGGCGGCGGCCGATCCGATCACCGATCCGTCCGAAGATCGCTGCTCCGACGGGGCGGAAGAAGAAGGCAATGGCGAACGAGGCGTATGTCTTGATGAGAGCTTCTGTGGGTGACGCTCCCGTCGTGGTGAAGAAGTTGGCGGCGATGATGGTGGCGAAAGAACCGTAGATTGCGAATTCGTACCATTCGATGAAGTTGCCTACGGAGCCGGCGACGAGGGCGCGCCTGGCCTGCTTGGCAGGTGGTTGCTGGAGGAGTGTTGGGGTGCTCATGGTGTGTCCTTTTGTGTGGGTGTTGGTGGATGGTGCGTCGCTGGCGGCGGCGTCCGACGCTTCGATGCACCTTGTGTGGGGCGCTGTTTAGAGTCCTTGCCAGTGGGGCTTGTGCCGGAAGGAATGACGGTAGTAGTCGGCCAGGGCGAGCTTTGATGCCGCGGGCTCATCAAGCAGCACGGTCACGTGCGGGTGAAACTGAAGCACTGATGCCGGGCAAAGGGCGGTGACAGGCCCTTCAGCCAGCTCGTGGACTGCCCGGGCCTTGTTCGCGCCGGCGGCGGCAAGGAGGATGTGCTTGGCTTCCATGATGGTTCCCAGCCCCTGCGTCACTACGTGCCGGGGAACAGCATCAGGGCGGTCGAAGAACCGGGCGTTGTCACGCCGGGTTTGCTCTGTGAGCGTTTTGATCCGGGTGCGGGAGGCCAGGGAAGAGCCGGGTTCGTTGAAACCGATATGGCCGTCGGTGCCGATGCCAAGGATCTGCAAATCCACTCCCCCTGCGGCCCGGATCTTGTCCTCGTAGGCATTGCAGGCCTCGGGCACGTCAACGCCGCTGCCGTCCGGACCGTGAACCATGGCTTCTGGAAAATCGACCTGCCCGGTGAATTCCCTGCGAATGACCTCTCGGTAGAGTTCCGGATGGTTGTCCGGGAGCCCCATGTATTCGTCAAGGGTGAACGCCTCGGCTTCGGCAAAGCTCAAGCTTCCGGAGAGGTGGCGGCGCGTCAGGTCCTGGTAGATCGGGAGCGGGGAGGACCCGGTGGCGAGTCCCAGGACCGCGTGCGGTTTGCGTGCAAGCAGGGATTCGATGACGTCTCCGGCCAGGCGGCCGATCCCGGCACTGTCCGGGAGTATGACGATCTCCATCAGAGGGTTCCTTTCTTTGGACTTGTGGCCTCATCCAGCAGCTCGAGGACGTGCCGGTACTGGTGGCCGGTGGCCTGGGTCATGCCCAATTCGCAGGTCCGGTTGGTTGATGCGTACGCCGAATAGAGGCGCTCATTGACTTCGGCGCCCTGGGTCGCTGTGGCGGAATCGGTCAGTTCGGGGTGCAGGAGGCCGCGGTCTCCGGCATAGGCGCAACACCCCCAGCTGGGAGGCACCATGACGTCCTCCGCCAGGGAGGCGGCAATGGCCGTGAGGTCTTCGTTGATGCCCAGCCGGGTGGATGAGCAGGTCGGGTGTATCGCCAGGCATTCCATGCGGTGGGAAACCTCAAGGTGCGGCATCAGCCGCTCGCGCGCGAACTGAACGGAGTCAACAAACCTGAGCCCGGAATACTCCGCAGGAACGTCCGGGGATGAAGCCGTGTCCCGCAAAGTCTCGAGCCCTTCAGTGCATGAGGAAGCATCACAGACCACGGGCAGCCGTCCATGATCGCTGGCTTCCCACAGGGCCGGAAGCACTTTGGCTCTCATGACACCGTATCCGGCGGTGAAGCCTTTGGACTTCCATGGCGTTCCGCAGCAAAGGTTCCCGATGCCTTCGGGAATGGCCAGTTCCAGGCCGGCACGGTCGGCGAGGTTCAGGAAGGCCTGGGTGACGCCGGTCCCGGTGCGTCCGCGGCCGTCGTCAACCGGGCCGAACATGGCGCCGATGCAGGCGGGGAAGTACACGGCATCGGCGACTGATCCGGCCGGATCTCCCGTTCCGGCCTTTTCGCTGCCGGTTCGCTTGCGGCCTCCCTTGGGCAGGGCTGTGGCGTAGAGTGGTACGTTCTCAGCGCCGAGGAGCAGCCTTCCCGCGGCGGTGACGGCCTTTACCGCAGGTGCCGGCATCGCCTTGGCGGCGCTGAGGCCAAGGGAGCCGACGGCAGTGACCGCTCCCCAGTGCTTCGCGGCGACTGTCCAGCCCTTGTCCGCGACAGTGTTGTGGTTTTCTGCCCGGAGACGGCGCACCAAGTCACCGGTGTTAATGAGGACCGGGCACGCGTTCTGGCACATCCCGTCCGCCGCGCAGGTCTGGACGCCATCGTACTCGTAATCCTTGCGCAACCGTTCGGCGAGTCCGTGGTCAGCCCGCTGTTCGGCGGCGGCAATTTCGCGGCGGATCACGATCCTTTGCCTGGGCGTCATGGTCAGGTCCTTGCTTGGACACACCGGTTCGCAGTAGCCGCACTCGACGCAGCGGTCCACTTCTTTTTCCACCACCGGCGCCGTCTTCAGGTGATCAAGGTATGAGCGTTGGTCGTCCGACAGGACAACCCCGGGGTTCAGCAGCACCTTGGGGTCGATGAGCCGCTTGATGATTCCCATGATCTCGTAAAGTTCCGGCCCGTATTGGCGTGCAACGAAAGGTGCCATGATCCTGCCGGTGCCGTGTTCGGCCTTCAGCGTGCCTCCCTTGCCGAGGACAAGGTCCACCATGTCTTCCGTGAATGCCTCGTAGCGGTCAAGCTGGGAGGGGCCGTCGAAGCGCTCCGTGAGCATGAAATGGATGTTGCCGTCCTTGGCGTGGCCGAAGATGACACTGTCCTGGTACTGGTGCCGGTCAAAGAGGCCCAGCAGCTGTTCGCAGGTTTCCGCCAGTGCAGACACGGGAACGGCGATGTCCTCAAGGAGGGCGTTTGTTCCGGCCGGTCGGTTGCCTGCAACGGTGGTGTAGAGGCCCTTGCGGATATGCCACAGGGCTGACCGTTCCTTGGCGTCAGTGGAAAGCTCGAATGGGGCCGCCAGATCCAGGGAATCGAACAGGGCCTGGCTCCGTCGCAGCTTGTCGAGCAGTTCCTCCGGTGTTGGCGCCTGGTGCTCCACCAGGAGGGCTGCGTGGCGTTGGATCTCCAGCCGGGCCAGAGCGGCAGGTGTTCCTGTCTGACGCTGGGCCACACCCAATGAGGCGGCGTCCATCAGCTCCACCGTGGACAGGCCTGACGCGACCAGCTCGGGCAGGGTTGAGGCCGCCGCGTTGAGCGAGCAGAAGGTCATCAGCCCGGTGGCAGCGTAGGGCAGGGATTCGATGGTACGGAACGTTGCTTGGGCGATGAACCCGAGGGTCCCCTCGGAGCCGATCATGAGGTGTTCCAGGATCTTGGCTGGTGCCTCGAAGTCAAGGAAGGCGTTGAGCCCGTAGCCCATAGTGTTCTTCATGGAGAACTGATGCTCAATGGTGCGCACGGATGCAGGATTGATGCTGATCCTGCGGCGCAGCCGGATTAGCCCTTCATGCAGGTCCGGTTCCTTGGCGCGCAGGTGCTGGTCCGCCGCAGGGTCCGCGGTGTCGATCACGGTGCCGGACGGTAGGACGAACACCAAGGATTCCAGCGTGCGGTACGTGTTGAATTCGGTGCCGCACGACATGCCGGAGGAGTTGTTGGCCACGACTCCGCCAATGGTGCACGCGCCCTCGCTGGCGGGGTCCGGGCCAAGCTTGCGTCCATATTGGGCCAGCCGCGCATTCACGCTCCGCACGGTGGCGCCAGGCCCCACGCGGACCCGGGCGCCGCCGTCAAGAACTTCGACGGAACGGAAGTGCTTCCGCACGTCCACCAACAGGCCGTCCGTGACGGCCTGTCCGCTCAGCGACGTCCCGCCTGACCGGAAAACCAAGGGGAGGTCCGCCGAGGCAGCCGCCGCCATGATCCGTCCGACTTCGGCCGGATCCAGCGGCGCGACGACGGCCTGCGGTGACAACAGATAATGCGAGGCGTCGTGCGCCAATGCCAGACGGTCCAGATCCCGGACCGAGAAACCGGTAATGCCGCGGAACGCGGTGTATGTGCCCTTCGAGGTCCCCTCCCGTCGCTGACTCTTACTCATCCAAGGCTGCTTTCCGGGCGTGATTGCGAAGTTGTCCATGTGTGGTTCCGACTGCGCGGGTTCAGTGCCGGCGAAGGGCTTCTGTGACGCACCGGACGTCACCGTTGGCCGACTCAAGCGCTTCGCGGGCGTCGGCGGGGGACGCGCCGGTAAGCATAACGGCGAGAGCCACGTTCAGCTCACCGTCTGCGGACTCAAGTGCGCTGCGGCAGCTGTCTTCAGTGCCTCCGGTGGCCTCCATCAGGATCCTGACGGAGCGTGCCCGGAGTTTTTCGTTGGTGGCAACCATGGAAACCATCAGGTTTGACCAGGTCCTGCCGAGCCGGATCATCAGGGCGGTGGAGAATCCATTCAGCATGAGTTTTTGTGCCGTGCCGGCTTTAAGCCGGGTTGATCCGGCCAACGCCTCAGGACCAGTGTCCGCGGCAAGCACGAAATCGGCCAGTGGTCCGAGCTGCGGCGCTGTGGCGCAGGCAATAAGCGCTGTTGTGGCTCCGTTTTCTCGGCCGGCCGTCAACGCGCCGCCGACATACGGGGTCCGCCCGGATGCTGCAATACCGACGACGACGTCGCCGGAGCGGACATCCGAGGCGGCCTCGACGCCTGCTTCCCAGGAGTCTTCGACGTTTTCCACCGCCTGGGTCAGAGCCGCGGGGCCACCAGCGTGGTGTGCAATGACGACGCCTTCAGGAAGGTTGAACGTCGGTCTCAGTTCAGCGGCGTCAAGGACACCGAGTCGCCCCGATGTTCCAGCGCCGAAGTAGTGGACGCGGCCGCCGTTCCGGACGGATGCGGCGGCGGCCTCCACCAACTTGGCCATCTGCGGCAACGTGGCGCGAACCGCTGCCGGCGACAGTTGGTCTTCATCGTTGAGCGCTTCCAGAATCTCGATGGTCGTGCGCTGATCCAGATCGAGAGTACGAACATTCCGTGCCTCCGTGCTGATCTCGAGCCATGCCGAACTCTCGTGGCTGCGGTGCGGCTTCGTTCCCATCAATGTCCCTAACTGTCCGTCCTGTGACTTTCCTTACACCGAAGGTAGTGCCTCCATCGGATATATGTCAATCATTTACATAAAATCTCACTCTTGGGTAACATATATACATGGGTCTGTGGGCATGAACCCGGTACCTTGTTAGAGGAGTCAAGAGAAGGAGAATGGTGTGGAAGAGGCAGGAAACGCGGAATTATCACGAACTGTTCTGGTCAGGATCCGTTCAGCCCTTCCGTCGCTGCGGCCGTCCGAGCGCGCCATCGCCGACGTGGTCCTCGCCGCCCCCTCTCGAGTTGCCATGATGTCTATCGGAGAGCTCGCCGAACGATGCGGGACGTCGACTACCTCAGTCGTCCGCTTCTACAAGAAAATCGGTTACAGCGGATATTCCGATCTTCGCCTCGATCTGGCGCGGGAGACCACCCGCGAGAGTCTCGTCAACAACGTTCCGGCGGAGGTCTATGAAGACATCGACAAATCGGACTCCCTCCAGGACATAGTTTCCAAAATTGCCTTCAACGAGACGATGTCGATCGCTGACACTGCCCAACTGCTCGACATCCACAAACTGGCCGAGGCAGTCGCAGCGATCTCTGAGGCGCTGAAGACCGACATCTTCGGAGTCGGAGCCGGGGCGCTGGTCGGGCAGGACATGCAGCAGAAGCTGCACCGGATCGGCAAAGTATCGTTCAGCTGGTCAGAGGCGCACGCCGCGTGGACCTCCGCAGCACTTCTCGACTCCTCCTGCGCATCCGTTGCCATTTCGCACTCGGGAACGACAATGGACACCGTCGAATTCCTCAAACTCTCCAAAGAGGCCGGAGCAACCACCATCGCAATCACCAACCACGCCGAGTCCCCGCTGGGCCGTGCAGCCGACATTGTGCTCAGCACAGCAGCCCGAGAGACGCCCTTCCGGCCAGGGGCATTGGGCAGCCGCATAGCCCAGATGATGGTTATCGACTGTCTCTTTGTGGGCGTCGCACAGCGTTCATACGATTCCTCAATCTCGGCCCTGCGCAAGACACACGCAGCCATCCAGGGTCGGAGACTGCCCCAGGGAAATCCGCATGGATAGGCTCGCGCCAAGCGGGGCAGCCGGTTTTATCTCCCGCGCGCGGCCACTTCAACGCATCCATGGTGGGGGACTGGGGCCAAGCCGGAGGAGACGGATCCCGGCACTATCGATCGTATTATCGCGCTGATCGACACGATTAGATATTGACGGCGGCTAGGCCGCTGCTTGGGACCGAAGTCCTGCGAGCATGGCTTCAGCCATGGTTCGAGCGTCTTGTATGCGCTCTTGAGACAGATCAATATCCGTGATGAACATGTTTCCGATGGCCATGGTCAGCACGCCGTAGGCCGTCACCCGGCAATGCGTTTCGTCTGCATCCGGCTCGGCCGTCTGGAGTATTTCCATCATTGAGGAGTGCATCCCCAGGTACGCGCGGACGACAATGTCATGGATGGCAGGTATCGATCTGCCGGCGTCGATGAATGCGAACGCCGCCGGGTTTTCCTCGGTGGGTTCAGCGAACTCGCCGAAGAGGTAGTCCAAGGCTTCGGGCAGGCTCAGGCTGGGATCCAGGATCGGCGTTTCCTTGGGGGGTATCCCTGGGGCTTGTTCGTCCGCCCCGGGATCGCCAAAGAAGAAAGTTTGCGCGGCATCGGTTAGCAGCTCGTCGCGGTTGCCGGCAAAATGCCGCATGTGGCCCCGCGCCATGCCAGCAGCGTCCGCTATCCGCTCCAAGGTGGTACCCCCGACTCCATGCGCGGCCATGCACTGGACCGTCGCCGCGATGATCTGGCGACGGCGTTCGATGGCTACGGATCTGCGTCCCACTCAAGCCTCCATTCCTAGACAAGTTTGACTACAAATTACTCGCAGTCTCCTGCTCGGGCCGTAGTTGGCGTGAAACCCCATGAGCTGGTCCTGAGTTTACTGCCGCCAAGAGCTATCCATTTTCAGCCCGATAAGTACATGGTCAGTCTTGACTAAATAAAAAACAAGTCCCAGACTGTAAGGACGAGCGGCGCCTGTGAGGCCCGTCACCATCCCACCCGTAGTTCCCTGGAACGAAAAGGAACCCCTATGACTTTAGGTAGAGCCACTGCCGCGACAGCCGGCGCCGCTGCTGTCGCCCTCTTCCTCGCTGCCTGCGGCGGCGGTGGGGCTACCACTGCTGCCTTTGAACCGAAGATCACAACTGACGTGCCAGCGGCCAAGTCTCCGGTTGCGTCGATCACGTGGAATTTGCCCTACGGGGAGCCCGCCAGCCTGGATCCTGCCCTGTCTGCCTTGGAGTCAAACAGCACAATCGTGTCCAACCTGTGCGAGTCACTGCAGACGCAAACTCCTTCCGGCGAGGTCAAGCCGGGACTGGCTGAATCCATTGGTAAGACAGATGACCGAACCTACGTCATCAAGCTCCGCGCGGGAGTGACTTTCTGGGATGGGCAGCCGATGACCGCAGAGGATGTCGCTTACAGCATCAATAGGGTGCTCGATCCGGCTACTGGATCGTCGTGGGCGATGTGGGCGGGACCCGGCGCTACCGCCTCGGCTACGGGTGACAACGAAGTCACGGTGCGTTTGAAACAGCCGAGTTCGATGACGGCCTCCTTCTTTGCCACTCCGGCCTTTGCAGTCGTGGAAAAGGCGTATGCCGAGAAGGGAGGTGCCAACTTTGGTACTGCCGCCGGCGGGGTTATGTGCACAGGCCCATACAAGTTGGACAAGTGGTCGTCAGGGCAGAACGTTACCGTACTCAGGAACGATTCCTGGTGGAACTCAGCTGAAAAGCCATTGGTTCAAGCAGCGAAGTTCACCTTCACCACCGACTCGTCCGCTCAAATTGCTGCTCTTAGGGGTGGATCCGTTGACGGTTCCTTCTCTGTTCCGATTTCCGGATTCCAGAGCTTGAGTACTTCGGGGAACCTTCTTTTCAATAACAGCTACGGCACTGATTACCTTGCAGTCACCAATCTGCAAGGGGGTCTGGCCGACGTGAAGACCCGTGCCGCACTCCAAGCCGTTATTGACTACGCCGGTATAGCAAAGAGCATTTATCTCGGCGCGGCCGAACCCTTGCGGGCTTTGGTTCCACCGGCTACTTGGGGCTACTCCCAGGGCGTATTCCAAAGCGCATGGGACAAACTCCCGGCGGCCAACCAAGACCTGACCAAGGCTAAACAACTGCTCAGCGAGTCGAGCTATGCGAAGACCGAGATTGTGCTCGCCTACCCTGGTTCCACGGAGGAGCAATCCAAGGTGGCGACAGTTATCGCCGACAGCGCGAAGAGCATCGGGCTTAACGTACAACTGAAGCCGCTCCAGCAAGCAGACTACGCCGCGCTCTTCGGCGGCCCGCAAGCAAGAGCCGGAATCGACGCTTTTGTGTCCATCGGGTATCTCGATTTTCGCGAACCTGCGGAATACTACCAGTACTGGACGACCGGTAATTACTACAACTTTGCGAATTACTCGAATCCAAAGTACGACGCGGCGGTCAACGCAGCGCTCTCCGAGTTTGATGATGCAAAGCGTGCCGCCTCTGTCGCTGAGGCCCAAGCCATTCTGGCCAATGACCTGCCGGCGATTCCCTTGTTGACTGACCGTCTGAGCGTCTTTTACTCCGGCAAGCTGACCGGGCTGGTTCCGTCGCCGTCATACCTCTACGCGCCTTGGCTCGCAAGCCTTGGGGGCAAGTAGCGATGAAAAGAGGTCGCTCGATGACACGGTGGATCGTGTCCCGGCTGTCCGCGGGCATGGTGACGATGTTCGTGGCATCCTTCATCATTTATTCTTCGCTCAAGCTTGTGCCCGGCGATCCACTTGCGGCCCTCACATCAGGTGTCAAACTCAATCCTGAGCAGAGGGCGGCCCTGCGGGAAAAGTTGGGCCTTGACCAAGATCTACTCAGCGGGTTCGCGCAATGGCTTGGCGGGATCGCCAAGTTCGATTTTGGCCAGTCGCTGCTCTATTCAACACCGGTGACAGATCTTGTTGGTGCCCGCCTCCCGGCGACTGCGGTGCTTGTGAGCTATTCGGCGATCCTCGCTCTGGTTGTGGGGTTGGGCATCGCCATGGTTTCCGCTACCCGACCGGGAATCCTGGACCAGTTAGGGCTCATTATCACGAGTGCGTCGATTGCGACTCCGTCGTTTATTGTGGCACTTGTCCTCCTGGGCGTCTTCGCGGTCCAGCTCCGGCTGTTTCCGGCCACAGGCTCCGGCTCCGGGTTCGCGGACATGCTTTATCACCTCACTTTGCCCGCCATCACCCTCGCGATTGTGACTTTCGGTCTGCTGGCAAGGGTGGCACGGACTGCGTTCAAAAAAGAACTGAGAGCCGAGCACGTTGAAGTGGCCAGGAGCCGTGGCGTGCCCCCATGGGACATTATGCGCCGCCACGTGGTGAGGAACTCACTTGGACCGGTTGTAACGCTCGTCGCCCTGGTGCTCTCATACCTCTTTGTCGGAACGGCGGTGGTGGAGATTGCGTTTGGCGTCGAGGGTCTGGGTTCCTTGCTGGTGACCTCCATAGCGCGCCGTGATTTCCCCGTCGTCCAAGCTATTTCCCTGATGGCTGTTGCGTTGTTCGTCGTGACCAGCACGGTTACAGATCTCATCACACCCTTGATCGACCCACGGGTCCGCACCGTTGGAGGACTGTCATGACGGTTACCGCTCTCGCTGTCACCAGGGCCGGATGGGTTCGACGACGCCGCCCGCCTGTGCTGGTCGTCGCCGCCATCGTGACACTATCCATAGCGTCGTTGGTTGCGGTCTTGGCCCCGGTTCTTGCCCCATTCGATCCTGACCAGACGGACCTCCTGTCGGCACTTTCTTCCCCGTCCGCAACTCACCTTCTTGGCACCGACGGCATGGGGCGGGATACCCTGTCACGTCTCCAGCATGGAGCTCGCCTGAGCCTGTTGGCGCCACTTGCTGTAGCGGTGTTAACCATGCTGGTCGGGTCCGCATTGGGCTTGCTCGCGGCCCGTGTCGGCGGCCCGATCGATCTTGTCATTTCCCGCGGCATGGACATTGTGTATGCCTTCCCCACGCTACTGCTTGCCTTGTTGTCCGTAGCTATTTTCGGTCCTGGCTTGGTGGCTCCCATCTGTGCCCTGGCAATTGGATACGTCCCTTTTATGGGAAGAATTGTCCGATCGGCGGTCCTTCAAGAGCAGGTGCGGCCGTACGTGGGCAGCCACGCAGTGATGGGATTCAGTTCGATCTGGATCACCCTGCGCCATATCCTGCCCAACATTCTGCCGGTGCTTCTGGCGCAGGCCACCCTCGCCTTCGGTTATGCGATGCTCGACCTTGCTGCCTTGTCCTACCTTGGACTGGGTGTACAGCCTCCGGCAGCCGACTGGGGTTCGATGATCGCATTCAGCCAAAGCGCTGTCTTGCAGGGCAACCTCTGGAGCATTATCTTTCCCGGCGCGGCAGTCATTGTCACTGTGCTGTCGGTCAATGTCATCGGAGAGACCATCTCAGACAAGGTGAGCGGATCGTAGTGAAGCAAATAATGAAATCGGACCTCGCGCCGCTGTCTCACCCAGCAACTTCAGAGCCGTTGGTCATCCGCGGGCTGTCCATGGTGGTCGAAACTGACCAAGGTCCGCGGCCCTTGCTCGACGGGATCGACCTGCACGTCGGGCCGGGAGAGATTGTGGGCCTCGTGGGTGAGTCAGGGTCAGGTAAAAGCCTGACATCACGTGCGGCAATGGGCTTGTTTCCAAGCCGCACAAAGGTCTCGGGTTCAGTCACTGTTGATGGAATAGATGTTGCCGCGGCCAGCCGGGCTGATCTGCTAGAGGTCCGACGGCGGCGGGCGTCCATGATCTTTCAAGATCCACGCAGCTCAGTCAACGCGGTGCGCAGAGTCGGTGATTTTGTCACCGAAGGGCTCCGTGCCCAGGGCGTACGGAGCGGAGAGGCGGCAATTCGGGCAATTGAATTGCTCCGGGACGTGGGAATCCGTGATCCGGAAACTGCGATGCGCAAGTACCCGCACGAATTTTCGGGCGGCATGCTTCAGCGCATCGTCATTGCGGGCGCCTTGTCCACTGAACCGCGCCTTGTCTTAGCCGACGAGGCGACAACTGCATTGGACGTGACAACTCAAGCAGAGGTTGTCGCGCTGCTGAGGAAACTCCAGGCACGGACCGGCGCGGGCCTCTTGTTCGTCACCCATGACTTGGAGTTGGCAGCCGCTATGTGCGACCGCGCCTATGTAATGTATAGCGGTCGTGTGATCGAGACCGGACCAGCGCAGGGTCTGTTCAGCAATCCGCAGCACCCGTACACAATTGGTCTTTTGAATTCCAACCCCAAGCTGACGGGGGAGCGGATGTCCCTGACGCCGATTGCGGGAAGGCCCCGCGCCTTGGCAGAAGCACCTTCAGGCTGTGCGTTTCGGGACCGCTGTCCTCTGGCGGTACCTGAATGCGCCGACGACGTTCCCGCATTGTCGCGGCATGGATTGTCCACGGTCGCGTGCGTACGCCCCGGCGAAGCGAAAGCGGCTTAAATGGAAGAACATCTGACAGGCACCGGCGCCTTGCTTCAGGCACGGTCCCTGACCAAGAAATTCAAGGGATTCACGGCTGTGGACGATGTGTCGTTCAGCCTCTTCCGTGGCGGGTCGCTTGGAATCGTGGGTGAGTCGGGATCAGGTAAGTCGACCACGGCGCGGATGATCGTTGGTCTGGAAACGCCTACATCCGGAGAAGTGTTGCTTTCGGGCGCGGCTCAACGCGGTCGGCGTGAAACGGCACGTTACGTTCAAATGATCTTCCAGGATCCCTATCATTCCTTTGACCCGCGGCTCACAATTGGCCAGGCAATCGAAGAACCTCTGCGCTTGCACTTTGATTTGACTAAGGAGGAGCGGCGCCTGAAGGTCAGGCAACTTCTGGATCAAGTTGGACTCAGTTCGCGGCAGGCCGAAGCCCTTCCACGAACGCTGTCCGGTGGGCAAAGGCAGCGGGCTGCCATCGCCCGAGCGTTGGGCATTGCGCCTCAAATACTCGTGCTTGACGAGGCAGTGGCAGCCTTGGACGTCTCGATTCAAGCCCAGGTTCTGGTCCTTCTTGAGCAAATCCGGAAGGAGACGGGCATGGCTTACGTGTTTGTTAGCCATGACCTTGCCGTGGTCCGTTACGTCACCGAGCAGGTCATCGTGATGCGCAAAGGAAAGATAGTGGAACGAGGGCACACTGAAGAAGTCCTCGCTCATCCTCAACACCCCTATACCCGGCTACTGCTCGATTCCGTACCCCGTCAGGACTGGGACCTGGGCCGCCTCCGGCAAGACCGACTGCAACTTGAGGCCGCAGACTTGCTATAACAATGGGCGCCCTGTCCCCCGGACGTGCCGGGCCCTTGGCAGGATCCATTCGCCCCGCTCCGAGCCCCAGGAGATCTGCGCAAATTTCTAGTCATTTTTGACTAATTAATGTCTCTCGCTATCCCGTTGGGACATGCCAACGGTGCAACAATGAACGGAGATCCACCATGGGAATGGTGCTGAAGAATGCAAATATCTACACCTCGGATGAGCACCAACCACGGGCTGAATTGATCGCTGTCGAAGGCGGCCTTATCACCTACATCGGCGACCAGGCTTCCTTTGAGAACACGGACGGACTGGTGGAGTACGACCTCGGCGGGCGGGCGGTAGTTCCTGGGTTCATCGACTCTCACACGCACCCGAGCATGGTTTCACAGAGCCAGTGGCACGTTCGCCTGCCGTGGACCAGCAATGTCAGCGAGCTTCTGGAATTCATCGCCCAATACGCCGAGGACCATCCGCCGGAAGAAATGCCGTATCTCTACTTTGAGTACTACCCAACAGATGCCTTTACAGAGATGGCGCCGACCAAGGAACTTCTGGATTCCGCGGTTTCGGATCGTCCCGTTCTCTGCCAAAACTTCAGCGAGCACGAACACTGGGTGAACAGCAAGATGCTTGAACTCATGGAAGTCACCGGTGACACTCCGGATCCGGTCCCCGGATTGGAGATGTTCGTCCGTGATGAAAATGGTGAACCGACAGGACTTTTACGCGACTTCGTGCACCTGCACTTCCTTGAAAAGATGTTTGAAAACCTCGGCTGGACACCGCCGGAGCAGCTAACTCCCGAAAGGGTCGCCGGCTTCTTTAGGTTCATGACTGAGCACGGCGTAACCTCTGTCTTTGAGGCGTTGGTAGAGGACGAGGAGATCTTCGAATCCGTCAACGAACTTGATAGCCGAGGCGAACTCAACATGTACTACGAAGGATCACTTCGCTTCCGCCACGCCGAGGATTTGCCTTATGTAATCGCCCGCCTCAAGGGGTGCCAAAAAAAATACGGTACCGAGCATATAAACATCAACACTCTTAAACTCTTTCTGGACGGCACCAACGAGACCGGCAACAGCGCCCTCCTCAGCCCATTGTGTGACCACTCAACGGGCGGAGAGCTGGGCGAGATCGGAATGGATGCGGATGAACTTGAGCAGTGCTTGGTTCTGTGCAACAGCGAAGAGGCGGATCTGCACATCCACGTGGTCGGTGATCGCGGCTTCAGGGTCGCATGCGACGCCGTCGAGGCAGCCCAGAACAGCGTGAGGGGAGCCGGCGGCACTTGGACAACCCAGGTCACGCTGGCGCACTGTGAGCTAATCGATCCGGAGGACATGTCCAGGCCCGCGGAACTGGGGATCGTCATCAATTGGACGGCTCACTGGTCGGGCGCCTACTTCGGGGTGGTCGCAAAGAAGCTTCTGGGAAGAGAGCGCTGGAACAGAATGTACCGTTTCAACGAGCTTGCCGACAGCGGCGCGTTGCTGACCTTCTCCAGCGACGTGGTCACGGCATACGAGCTACACCGCGGAAATCCGCTCTTCGGAATGCAAGTAGCGCATTCTCGAATCGACCCGGAATACCCGCTCGACGGCGACGCCCACCCCGGCAGCATGCGACCGGATGCGTCCGCCCGGATTTCAAGGGAACGGCTCCTTGAGGGCTATACGATCAACGGAGCAAAACAGCTGCGCCTGAACCACAAGATGGGGTCCTTGGAAGCTGGAAAGATCGCAAACTTCAGCGTCTTGGGCGAGGATCCGTTTACAGTAGACCCGGCCTCGATCAGCAACATAACGTTCGACGCTGTGGTCTTTGAAGGAGCCGTCGTGGCTGGCTCGCTGGGAGGGCAGATCCATGCCAACTAATAACTTGAACCGAACAGCGTTCGTCGGCGGAAAAGTCTGGACGCCTGGATTCGCCGCGCCCCGTTCGCTCGACGTCATGGTTGAGGATGAGAGAATCGCGGACGTCACGGTGGCAGGTGCTCTGGACACACGGGCCGCGGACATCGTTGACCTGACCGGAAAGCTCCTGGCTCCGGGCTTCCAAGATGCGCACATCCACATGGGGATTGGCGGGCAGGATCTCCTGACTTGCGACCTCTCAGGCCTGGAGACCCCCGAAGAGGTCTACTCAGCGATAGCCCTCTACGCATCCAGACACCCTGACCTTGCCTGGGTGACCGGAGGAGGGTGGAACAGGGACGTCTTCGACGGTCACGGACCAACGCGACAAAAGCTCGACGAACTCGTCGATGGCCGGCCAGCAGTGTTCAGCCCGTATGACCGCCATGGTGCGTGGGTCAGCACCGCCGCCTTGACCGCGGCAGGTGTGCACAACGGCAGCCCGGACCCGTTGCACGGCTTCTTTCAACGCGACCACAACGGTGATTTGACCGGGATGGTTGAGGAGGACGCCGTTGCTGTCGTGCGCCGGGCGATGCCCGAGCTCTCGACGCGGGACCGCATGAAGTTCATTCTCAAGGCTCAGGACCACGTGCTGCAAATGGGAATCACGTCAGTCCAGGACGCCCTGGTGGGAGAAGGGCTTGGCATGCCGGATCAGCTAGAGGCGTACCGCGAAGTACTTAAGGACGGCAGTCTCCGGTTGCGCCTGACAACGGCACTCTGGTGGGACCAGACCCGAGGACTGGAACAGATCCCTGAAATACAGCAACGGCGCAAGCAACTCGAGGACGCCGCTGAAGCGGACAGGGTCATCGCGGACACCGTGAAGATGATGGTGGACGGCTCGAACCTGCTATTCATGACCGCCGAGCAGATCCGCGAGGCGACGGTGGCCCTGGACGCGCTCGGATTCACTGTTCACTACCACTCCTTCGGCGACGGCACTACGCGCTGGATTCTAGATGCTATCGAGGCCGCCATCGAGGAAAATGGTCCGAAACCCCGCCGCCATCACATTGCACATTTGTTTGTCGTAGGGCCAACTGACTTTGAGAGATTCGCCAAGCTTGGCGTCACCGCAAATGTCCAGGGATTCTGGGCCGGTTCTTCAGTGCCGCACGACCACCTGCACCAATCCACGCTGATCGAACATCCGGAACGGTTCGAATACCCGCTGGGCCGCTTGCAGGCGGCCGGGGCTCGTCTGGCGGCAGGAAGTGACTGGCCTGTCACGACGCCGGATCCCCTCGCCTGTGCAGGCGCGGCCGGAGGGAACTCCCATTACCTGGACAGCACGGCAAACATCTCGGAACTCGATCGCCTGGATCTGGCCACAATGCTCACGGCCTACACCTCGGGCTCCGCCTTCGTCAATGGACGCGACGGCCGGACCGGGCGTATTGCCCGAGGATTGCTCGCAGACCTTGTTGTCCTGGACCGTGACATTTTTGAGCACGAACAGGCGCTCATTCAGGCCTCAGTTGTTGAGGTCTGGATTGGTGGTCACCGGGAATACTCACGTGCGTGAGCTGGCCCGCGTGCGCGTGCGCGTTCGAGCCGCGGGCGAGGGTAGAAGCAGGCCGCTTAGCTACTACCGACGCCCCATCCATAAGCGAGCTTATGTGCCTCAAGGACAAAGAACGTTTCCGTGGACTGGACCCCAGGGACACGTTGGAGCCTGTCATAGAGGAACTCCGTGTAGTGGGGAAGGTCCCGACAGACCACCTCGACCATCACATCGAACGTACCCGCGGTGAGGATGACGTAGCTCGTCTCAGGAAAATCGGCCAGGCTCGCACAGACGTCGCGCCCGGTTCCAGGTGCACATTTAATGCCCACCATAGCCAGCCTGTCGAAGCCGATTGCCAGCGGATTGGCGATTCCCACAATCTGCAGGATCCCGGACTCTTCGAGCTTCTGGACCCTGTAACGGACGGAGGAGGCAGGAATTCCCGATTCCTCGGCGATGTCTTTGAATGGTTTGCGACCGTCGAGCTGCAGCGCAGCTATGATCCTGCGATCAACGTCGTCCAAGCGAACTGTGGTATTGACCTGGGCCGGTGCTGCTTCCCTCATGTCGTTACTTCGGGCCCGGCTGGAAAATTCTGGCTTAGCATCTTCGACCATTGAGCCAGTGTTACCTGCATTCCAGTGCCGGTCAACTTCGCCCCGGCTTCCATGCGAAGCCGGGGATTGGGGCCGGAGGAGAGCTCCCGACCGAGGCTTGGTCGCTCCTCGGGCAACGAACTACATCGGGGAAAGCTGTTCTCGAAGCAGTCGTACGGTGCTAAATTTCTCTTGAACGCAACTTTATCGGGATTCGGTTGCGATTTCAGCAACAGCTTGCCTCCGCCGCCAAGCGTCGGGCATGCGCCGCCAGAACATGGATTGGAAAAATATGCATTGGCTCTTCTTGGCAGCAGCGATCGTGTGCGAGGTTGTTGCCACCGTGCTTCTGAAAGCTTCGGAGGGCTTCACTAAACCGTGGCCGACCGTTGGAATGGTGCTGGGTTATGCCATTTCCTTCTTTTTGCTCAGTTTGGTTCTGCAGTCCCTCACCGTTGGCGCCACCTACGCCATCTGGTCAGCCGCAGGAACAGTACTCATAGCGGTCCTGGGCATCGTCGCCTTCAATGAACGGCTGGGTGTCCTTCAAATAGTTGGAATCTTCGTGACCATTGCAGGTGTCGTCCTGATCAACTTGGGTTGCTCCGCAACGGCAGAACCGACGCCGCCGACTGCATTGTCCTCGAATCAGCTTTAGCCACCACATCCCAAACATGCACTAACCAAGGAACCGGCAAATGATCAGCTATGACCGCGCCGAGGCAGCAGCCTCACCTGCTCAAATCGACAACGCGCTGGCCTCGGCGGCACCACGCCCCTATTGGCTCGACGACCCAGACCGGCCGGAGGCTTTGCCACCGTTGCTGGCGGACGCTTCGACAGACCTGGCAATTGTCGGTGGCGGCTACACCGGACTTTGGACCGCCGTCCTGGCCAAGGAACGCGATCCCGACAGGAGGGTAGTACTGCTTGAAGGGCGTCGCATTGGCTGGGCGGCCTCCGGACGAAACGGCGGATTCTGCGAGCCATCTTTGACACACGGAGAGTCCAACGGCCGCCAGCACCTGCCCGACGAAGTGCAGCTGCTGGAGCAATTGGGTCGTGAGAACTTAAGAGAGATCCAGGAGTCCATAGAACGGTACGGGATCGACTGCGACCTCGAAGCGACCGGCGTCCTGAAGGTGGCTACTGAACCGCACCAGGTCCACTGGCTTCTGGAGTCGGTCGAGGAGGACCACTCTGAGTACCTTGACCGTGCCGCCGTCGGCAAGGAGATCGCGTCGCCCCTCTACCACGCGGGTTTGTGGGAGCGGGACGGCGCACTGATGGTCCACCCGGCAAAGCTGGCCTGGGGTCTGCGCAGGGTGTGCTTGGAACTGGGAGTCGAGATCTATGAGGACACGCCGGTTGAACGGGTGGAACCCGTGCGGGGCGCCATACTCGTCCGCACTTCAAATGCAACTGTCCGGGCATCGAAAGTGGCCTTGGCAACCAACGTATTCCAACCGCTGCTTAGACGGGCGCGTCCTTTCACCGTCCCTGTTTACGACTATGCACTGATGTCGGAACCCCTAAGCGACGAACAGTTGCAGTCCATTGGCTGGCAAAACCGGCAGGGAGTCGCGGACCTGAATAACCGCTTCCACTATTACAGGTTGACCAAGGACGTCGAGGGGAGGAGCAGAATTCTGTTCGGCGGTTATGACGCTGTCTACAATTTTGGGCGGCGAGTAAAACCCGAGTATGAACAGAACATTGCAACGTCCCGCAAGCTCGCCGCGCACTTTTTCGCCACTTTCCCGCAGCTTGCGGACGTGAAGTTCACCCACCAGTGGGGCGGGGCGATTGATACCTGCAGCCGGTTCTTCTCCTTTTTCCTCACCGCACATTCCGGACGGGTCGTTCACTCCGCTGGATACACAGGACTTGGCGTAGCCGCAACCCGGTTCGGAGCGAAAGTCACGCTGGACCTTCTCTCGGGAGAAAAAACGCAGCTGACTGAACTTCAATTGGTGAAGAAGAAGCCGCTTCCGTTCCCGCCCGAACCCATCGCGTGGATCGGCGTTCGACTTATGACAGCTGCCATGGTGAAAGCCGACAGAAATCAAGGTAAACGCGGGCCATTCCTGAAGGTCATGGACGCTATCGGAATGGGATTCGACTCGTGAGTGCAAAGGACTTGCGCGCCGGCCAGGCGCTGAACGTCAACGCCGTCGCTTTGAAGCACGAGGCCGTGCCAGGGGACCAGGTGGCTCAGGGCTCGCCCACCACTGGCCTTCACGGCCTCGGAACGTTCGGCGGTCTCACGCTCGGTATCTGGGAGATGACCAGCGGAGGTATGTACGACGTCGAGGCGGATGAGATCTTTTTGGTTACCGCCGGACGGGCTACTTTGGCGCTGCAGGAGGCCGGAGGATCGCCTTCATCGCTTGAGCTGCTTCCGGGAACTGTCGTCAGGCTGGCCGCAGGGATGCGCACCACCTGGTTGGTTCACGATCCGCTCCGCAAGCTCTATCTGGCCCCCAGCCAGTAGTACCTCACGCCCGGTCGTCAGCGATGCCCCGTAGTACCTCCTGACCGACTACGACAATAGGAGTTTCCTGATGCATCAATTCATCGATGGCCAATTCCGCGCGGGATCCGGCCTCGAAGCAAAAAGGATCAGCCCGGTGACTGGCGGGGCCGCGGAGATCATCCGTTACGCCGACGTCGGGGATGTCGACTACGCAGTAGCGTCGGCCAAGCGGGCGTTCATGGATTGGTCTCGGTGGGCTCCGGCGGAGCGCTCCGAAGTGCTCCAGCGACTGGCCGGAGAACTCCGGGTCCGCAGCAAAGAGCTCGCTGTCGTTGAAAGCGCGCAGACGGGCAAATCCATCCGGTTGGCTGCGGGCTTTGATGTCCCGGGCACAGTCGACAATGCGAGCTTCTTTGCGGGCGCCGCCCGGCACCTACCGGGTCTTGCCGCGGGGGAGTACGGCGCGGGCGGAACCTCAATGATCCGGCGGGAAGCAATCGGCGTCATTGGCTCCATTGCTCCTTGGAACTACCCCCTGCAGATGGCAGGTTGGAAGATCCTGCCGGCCATTGCAGCGGGTAACACCATTGTGCTCAAACCCTCTGAGCTGACCCCAGGTACGACCCTGATGTTTGCCGAGGCGGCCAAAGTTGCAGGCATCCCCGATGGTGTCATCAATATCGTCACTGGCACCGGGGAAGTGGTGGGGGAGCATTTGGTGAGGCATCCGGACGTCGATATGGTGTCCTTCACCGGGTCCACCGCCATCGGCCGGCACATCATGGCAGCAGCGAGTGCCACGGCTAAACGTGTGCATTTGGAGCTCGGCGGCAAGGCACCGTTCCTGGTGTTTGACGACGCAGACATCGAAGCTGCGGCTCACGGTGCAGTCGCCGCATCAATCATCAACGCCGGTCAGGACTGTACGGCCGCGACACGGGCGTACATTCAGGCGCCCGTGTATGGGGATTTCATCGAGAGAGTGGCCGAGTTGATGGACCGGGTGGTACTAGGTGACCCAATGGAGGCTTCAACAGACCTGGGCACTCTCATTTCGCACACGCATCGGGACAGAGTGGCCGGTTTCGTCAACCGTGCCCGTAGTCGCGGAGCGCGTATCCTTGCGGGCGGCCACGCCCCCGAGGGGGAACTCTCAGCAGGCGCGTTCTATCGGCCTACTCTCGTGGTGGACGTTGACCAAGCGTCGGAAATTGTCCAGGAAGAAGTGTTCGGGCCGGTGCTGACCGCGTTGCCATTCGACTCTGATGCTAACGGAATCACGTTGGCCAACGACACGCCCTACGGGCTGGCAGCCTCGGCATGGACAAACGATGTGGGGAGATCCCTCCGTGCAGCCCAGGATATTCAGGCTGGGTGCGTCTGGATAAACGAGCACATTCCTATCGTGTCGGAGATGCCCCACGGAGGGGTCAAGGCCTCTGGCTTTGGGAAGGACATGTCGACGTACTCACTTGAGGAATACACCAACGTCAAACATGTCGTCATGACCGGCGACCGGACTGCCCACAAGAAGTGGCAGGACATTGTTTTCAACGCGGGGCACGGCCAATGATTCTTCTTCGGCTGTGACCTCCGGTCCTGGACAAATGTCCTGAATGGGGAGCAAGGCTCGACATATATCGATCCCCGGGCGTGCACCTGAAATGCCTACAGTGGGAGGGAAATCCTCCGCATTCTCCAGCCTTTGTCCGAAAGCGAGAACATTCGTGTCCACTCTCCAAGAACTTCCTGTACTGTCCCACTGGATCGGGGGAGAAGAAGCACTCCCCTCCAGCGCCCGCACCGCCCCGGTCTTCGATCCCGCTCGCGGCGTCGAGACGAAGCGGGTGGCCTTGGCCAACGGCGCCGACATACAGGCGGCCATTACCTCTGCCCACAAGGCATTCCCGGCGTGGCGCGATACGTCCATTACCAAGCGCCAGCAGATCCTTTTCCGATTCCGTGAACTATTGAACGAGCGCAAGGGCGAACTGGCCGGGATCATCACCTGCGAACACGGCAAGGTAGTCTCCGACGCACTGGGCGAAATCACCCGAGGACTCGAAGTGGCCGAACTGGCCACTGGCTTCCCGCACCTCATCAAAGGTGAGCATTCAGAGAACGTCTCCACCGGCGTCGACGTTTACTCCACCAAGGCGCCCCTGGGCGTCGTCGGCATCATCAGCCCCTTCAACTTCCCTGCCATGGTGCCGCTCTGGTTCTTCCCGATCGCCATCGCCGCCGGCAACACTGTAATCCTCAAGCCAAGCGAAAAGGATCCCAGCGCCGCGAACTGGCTGGCCGCACTCTTCACCGAGGCCGGTCTTCCCGACGGTGTTTTCAACGTCCTGCACGGCGACAAGGAAGCCGTGGACGGTCTGTTGGCGCACCCCGACGTCAAGGCCATTTCCTTCGTCGGCTCGACGCCGATCGCCCAGTACATCTACGAGACTGCCGCCCGCAACGGCAAGCGCGTCCAGGCACTCGGCGGGGCCAAGAACCACATGCTGGTACTGCCCGACGCGGACCTGGACCTGACCGCCGACGCCGCCATCAACGCCGGCTTCGGTTCCGCCGGTGAACGCTGCATGGCCATCAGCGTGGTGGTCGCCGTCGAGCCCGTCGCTGACGAACTGATCGAAAAGATCACGTCCCGCATGTCCACCCTCCGCATCGGCGACGGCCGCCGCAATTGCGACATGGGACCGCTGGTCACCAAGCAGCACCGGGACAAGGTCGCGAGCTACATCGACCTTGCGACCGCCGACGGCGCCACGGTGGTCGTGGACGGCCGGAACGTTGAGGTGGACGGTGACCCGGACGGCTTCTGGCTCGGTCCCACGCTGATCGACGACGTTCCGGTCACCTCGCGCGTCTACCAGGAGGAAATCTTCGGACCCGTGCTATCTGTAGTCCGGGTGCGCAGTTACGAAGAGGGCCTGCAGCTCATCAACTCCGGCGCCTTTGGCAACGGCACGGCGATCTTCACGAACGACGGCGGCGCGGCCCGCCGCTTCCAGAACGAGGTGGAAGTGGGCATGGTCGGAATCAACGTGCCGATTCCGGTTCCCGTGGCCTACTACTCCTTCGGTGGCTTCAAGGACTCCATCTTCGGCAGCTCCAAGGCCTACGGCCTCCAGGGCTTCCAGTTCTTCACCCGGGAGAAGGCCATCACCTCGCGCTGGCTGGATCCGAGCCATGGCGGAATCAACCTGGGCTTCCCGCAAAACTAGGAACCAGAACCAAACAGGTGTCAGGGCCATCTGCAGTGGGCTCTGACAGCCAAGGCCTCCGGTGCGTCCCGCATCCCGAACGCGCCGGAGGCTCGCCGTCTTTTCCAGGCATTTAAGACGCTCGCTCACATATCGGCCGCCTTCATCCAACCCGCGCGCAGATATCCCCCGAAACCCCTAACTCTCCTCCAGAAACTGCACGGCCGCGAACAGTTCCAGCCTGTCCCGCAAGACATCGAGGTTGAGCCCCAGGACAGCTCCGGCTGCGTCGATCCGGTTCCTAAGGGTGTGCCGGTGTATCCCCAACTGGCGGGCGGTCAGGTCCCAGACGCAGTTGTTCCGCAACCACGCCGAAACCGTCGGCAGCAGTTGCGTCAGCTCAGCCTGATCGTGCTGAACCAAAGGCTCAAGGAGCCTTCGGGCCACCGATTCAGATTCTTCCCGCCGCAGCAGGCCCAGCATTCCGCCCTTGGTCATCTCCTCGAAGGCCACCATCGGGCGGGACAACTCTACGGCCCTCTGCAGGGATCGCTCGCCTTCTTTCAGCGCCGCGGCCAGATTGCCGAAGTCGGCCTCGCCAGAGGATCCAGCGGTCGCGCCGTACCTTTCCAACAGGCCCGCGACCTTTTGATGGAGTGCTGGCCCCGCCAGGACAACGACGTTCTCGTTACGCTGGGCATAGAAGACGGCACCGCGATGATCGTCAGACAACAGCTCAAGGGCCTCCAGGAGGTTCTGGCCTTCGCCCGGAGGCTGTGCCACCGTCACTACCAGCGGCTCAACAGGCAGCCTTCCCCACACTTGGCGCGCGGTCCGGTCCGCCACATCCGTGTTCCCAGCTAGTAGCTGCTCGAACACGCCCGCACGCAGATGGCGCCTTGCGGTGTCCAGCGTCCGCGTTTGCTCTAGCGCCAGGCTGGCCAACGCAATCACGCTGTTGATGATGTCCGTTCGTGCCGGGTCCAACGGCTCGATGGCGCCAAGCACCAGCACTCCCCTCAGATAGTGCCGTCGTCCCAAGGTCTGCAAGGTGATCTGCTCCCCTTCAACCGTCAGCTGGGAAACAGACCGGGAGCCTTGATCCAGCGCCTTCCTGACCGCCTCCGCCACCCCCGGCATCAGCGCAGAGGGCACCGGGCGGTTGTTGGGCATCAGAATGTTGTTCCCCGCGGCGTCGAACAGGGCAACCCAGCCCTGGAGCTGCCGCTCAAGCTCGGCGAGGATGGATCGCAGTCCGTCGGGGCGAAGCGCCGCCCTCGCGATGGCCCTCTGCGCCTGGAGCGACCACTCCGATCGCGCATTCTGCTCCCTCGCCAGCCAATCCGCCACGAAACGGATGATGGCAATGAAGGGCGTGCGGTCGGGAACCTCAACCAACGGCAGGCCGTGGTGCCGGCACGCATCCTCCAAGCCTTGCGGCAAGACCCCGTGGATGACCTGCGTGGCGAATCCGAGCCCGCTGATCCCGTGTTCTACGAGCCGCGCCACATACGCGCTGTAAAGATCATCGCCGGCGTTGTCGACCGGAAACTGCGTCCCGTCGGTCAGGAGGAGCTGTCCAGGGTCCAGGAACGGCGTCGGGTCATCAAGGTCGGAACTGTGTACCCACGAAACCTGGGCGTCAACGGCCGGACTGGCTCCGTCAGGCTGGACCAAGCGCAGGTTGAGGGAGCGGTTGCGAAGGATCGCATTGATGGTTGGCGGCACGCTTGTAGCCTACTTGGAAAAACGTAGTTCCGCGCCTTGCTGACTGTACAAATGTCGAAGGACTTTCACGCCCCTCCAGGAACATCATGAAAGGGAAGACCACGCCCCTACGAGAGGACCTTCCCGTGACTCCCAACCGGACTGCCCTGGCCGCACCCATCACCAACTTCGACGTCGTGGCCTTGGACAGGGCCAACGTCTTCCATTCCTGGTCCGCCCAGAAAACGCTGAACCCGTTGGCGATCGCCGGCGGGTCGGGCAGCACCGTTTGGGATCACGACGGACGGACGTACCTCGACTTCTCCAGCCAACTGGTCAACACCAACATCGGCCACCAGCACCCCCGCCTCATCGAGGCCATCAAGCAGCAGCTCGATACCCTCACGACGGTTGCCCCGGCCCACGCCAACTTCACGCGGGGTCTCGCGGCAAAAAAGATTCTCTCCCACGCGCCAGGCACCATGGACAAGGTGTTCTTCACGAACGGCGGCGCAGACGCCAACGAGAATGCCATCCGCATGGCGCGCCTGCACACCGGCCGTGACAAGGTCATCTCCCGCTACCGTTCGTACCACGGCAACACGGGGGCGGCGATCGTGGCGACGGGGGACTGGCGCCGTATCCGCAACGAATACTCCCGCGGCCACGTCCACGTCTTCGGCCCATACCTCTACCGCTCGGAGTTCTGGGCCGAGACACCTGAGCAGGAAGCCGGGCGCGCCCTGCAGCACCTGCGCCGGACCATCGAACTGGAAGGCCCCCAGTCCGTGGCCGCCGTGCTCCTCGAGACCGTTCCCGGTACCGCCGGAATCCTGGTCCCACCGCCCGGCTACCTTGAGGGCGTCCGCGCGCTGTGCGACGAACACGGAATCGTCCTCATCCTCGACGAGGTCATGGCCGGCTTCGGACGCACCGGCGACTGGTTCGCCCTGGACGCCTTCAACGTCCGCCCGGACCTCATCACCTTCGCCAAGGGCGTCAACTCCGGCTACGTCCCGGTGGGTGGCGTCATCATCTCCAAGGAAATCGCGGGCACGTTCGACGAGCGCGTCTTCCCCGGAGGCCTGACCTACTCCGGCCACCCCTTGGCCGCCGCTTCCATCGTGGCCTCCATCGATGCGTTCGAAGAGGACAACATTGTCGAAAATGCCGGGCTCATCGGCAGCGACCACCTCGAGCCCGGCTTGGCCACGCTTGCAGCAAGACACTCCGTGATCGGTGAGGTCCGCGGACGGGGCGTCTTCTGGGCCCTGGAACTCGTCGAAGACCGCCAGACCCGCAAGCCCGTCACCCCCTCGTTCATGGGACGAGTCAAGGCCGAGCTCATGAACCGCGGACTGCTGCCCTTCATCGCCGACAACCGCATCCACGTGGTCCCGCCCGCCGTGGTCACTCCCGAAGAAGTGCACCAGGCACTCGCGATCTACGACGACGCCCTGACTGCCGTCAGCTGAAAGAACTCAGCAGTTCTCGTCGGGAGCAGCCGGGTCCCCGAGCGAGGTCCGGCTGCGGGCAGCGACGAGGGCCACGCGGACGGTCGGGGATTTCGCTTCCGAGCATGCGCCGACCGTCCGCCAATCCGGATTGCCTGCCCATGGAAGGGCCTTTGAAACAGTCCTGTGAATCTTCGGGGACCGTTCGGCCCCTGCTAGGGGCGGCGACGGCCCGTCTGTCCGTCCTCGCCACGGTCCGTAAACGGAGCGACCAATTTAATAGCAACCTGTCGCCCAGCCCAAATGGAACATCGGCCGTCAGATCCAGGGGAGTTCTTGGGCCAGGAGGCCGTGGCGCCTGTGTGGGCAGCCAGCCTATCCAGCTTTAGCACACGTGCCGATCGAAGCGCCTCAGCTGCCCCGGGCATCAAGAAGCAACTTGTTCAGGAGGTGTTCCAGGGCCCTGTTTGCCTTCTCGTCGGTCCATATGTCCGGATCCTCGACAGACTTGACGTGAAAACCACGGCAAAACAGATACAGGATGTCCGCAATCTGCTCCGCATGGGCCAAGCCGGCGTCATGCGAGGATCGCAGGAACTCGGCATATGTGGTGTCCGTGACGGTCTTGACTACCTCATATGCCGCGTTTGCTCCCCGCACATCAGCGATGGCCTCAATCCAGAGCGCGCGCAGCACAATGTCCTCGGCTGAAGTGGTGCACATCCAACGCGCTACGCCAACCATACGCTCGATCCCCACCGTCCCGGACAGCCGTTCTTCGCGGTCGGCTCCCCACCCGGCGCGAGCATGCTCCAGTGCATTCACCATCAGTTGCGCGCGCGACGGAACAAAGTTGGTGATGAAGGCGGTGGACCGGCCAAGATGTTCTGCCACTGAGCGCAGTGTCACGCCGCGGCTGCCCCGCTCACTGGCAACCCGGATGGTTGCCTTGGCGATATCCGACAGGCGGACGGACTCGTTGACATCGATCGGCACGATCGGCACCCCTTTCGGTACGGCACGGAGAACTGCGAGGACGCCTTGCAGCCCGGCTCTTGACGTGTTCCTTCAGTAAGGATAGCTTGGTAAAACAATGTTGTAAAACATGTGAATATCTCAACGAGGCTCCTGAACTGCAGCTGCCTCAGTTGGCTCGAGTCAGACGCCAAAACCAGAACCACGTGGGTTCTGCGTCGAAACACGAACAGCACCCCTCCCGCATTCGTACGGGCAATCAGTCAGGCAGCGTGATCCGCTGAGGTGGCCGGGGAACATGCAAACCATTGCTTAGCGCAAACGCGCTGATGCCTCCACCCATGGGACAAAGCAGTCCTATCTTTCAAGGAGAAAACAGATGTCACATCGTAAACGGAGTGCGGCGGCAGCAGCCGCTCTGGCTCTCCTTCTAGCTGGCTGCGGCGCCTCGGCGTCCCCTGATGCTGCGTCCAGCTCGTCATCCGACACGGGGAAGCTGACTTTGGTCACCTATGGAAGTGCTTTCCAGGACGCACAGCAATCATCAATCATTGGTCCGTTCGAGAAGGACACCGGAACCAAGGTGACGGTGGAGAGTCCTGTGGACCCGGCCAAGCTCAAGGTCATGGCCGAGACCGGGAACCCCACATGGGACGTGTATGTGGCCGGCCAGCAGGATGTTCCCGCTTATTGTGGCAAGTATTTTGAAAAGCTGGACCTGAGCAACATCAAGAAGAGCGATTTTGCGGAAGGTACGGTCGAGGACTGTGGCGTGCCTTTGGACACGTATTCCTACACGATCGTTTACAACAAGAACAAGTACGGGAACAAGCCGCCGACCTCCATCGCTGACTTCTTCGACACGAATAAGTATCCGGGAAGCCGCGCAATGTCCAATGATCCTTCCGAGGGCAACCTTGAGCTTGCGCTGATCGCGGACGGCGTTTCGCCGGACCATCTGTACCCGCTCGACTATAACCGGGCGTTCAAGGTGCTGGACCGCGTCAAAGCCAACATGCTCTTCTGGTCCTCGGGAGCCGAACAAGTGCAGATGATGGAGCAGCAGCGCGCGGACATGATGCTGATCTGGTCAGGCCGAGGATATGAAGCTGCTCAGGCCGGAGCACCCTACGTCCCGGTCTGGCAGGACAACGTCTACCACTGGGCCTCGCTCGCTATCGTCAAGGGCTCGCCGAACAAGGTTGCCGCCCAGAAGTTCATCGACTACGCCGTATCCAAGGAGCCACAGACCCGCTGGGCAGAAAGCATCGCCTACGGCGCGGCGAATCTCGCGGCAACTCCCAAGCTGGACCCCATGAAGTCCGCCTGGGATTCAGCATCCAAGGACCATCGCGCTGTCTCCCACCAGGTTGACAACAGCTGGTGGGCCCAGAACCAGGACGATGTCGTTTCCCGCTGGACGGCCTGGACGGCCGGCTGACCCAGCCAGGCGTTCCACCGGCGGGCATTCGTCCCGCCGGCGGACACATCCCTTTTTGAAAGGCAACCGTGCATTCCATAGCACTGATTAATGGATCCGTGAGCACGCTCAACGAGCATGGATCCCGGAGCGAGAGCATCCTGATAGAGGACGGAATCGTCACAGTCCTCGGCACCACCGCCGAAGTGCTCGCAAAGACCAAGACCCTGCCGGGCATCCGTGTCGTCGATGTCGACGGCGCAACGATCCTGCCGGGACTTATCGATTCTCACACGCACGTCGAATTCTGTGCCTTGAGCCGTGAATGGCTCGACGTCCGGGGATTGCATCGGCAGGACACGCTCGAGCGTCTGCAGCAGAACCTCGGGAAAACCGTTGATGGCTGGCTGATCGCGCAGGGGACATTCGGGCAAGATCTTCCGAACCGTTCTGAACTTGATGCCGTTTCAGGCACCGTGCCCATCCTTGTTCGGGAGAGTATGCACCGGCTCAGCGCCAACTCGGCCGCTCTCGAGCGGGCCGGAATCGTACGCGGGTACACATCACCGCGCGGCACCCTGGTCGAACTTTCAGACGACGGAGTTCCTACCGGACGGGTTGACGAAGGGTTCCACCTGTTCCCGGTGCCGGCGACCTCACCGGAACGACTTCAACACATTCTCGAACTCGAACTGACGACGTCATTCGCCAGGCACGGCGTCACCACCGTCTACGAGTTACCGGCCACCGCCGAGGGAGTCAGTGCCTACCAACGGCTCAACGCCGACGGCCGCCTCCCCGTTCGCCTCAGCCTGACGCTCACGGTTGCGCCCGGATTGAACCCCATCCTGTCATCCGTCAGCCAGCTTGCGGGCATCGGGATCGGGAGCGGCTTCGGGAATGACCACCTGTGGCTCAACGGCGTCAAACTCTTCGTCGATGGCGATGACTCGTCGTCCTTCGATTCCCGGCATCTCGCCTTGAGCCCCAGCAAATGGGGTGCCGTGACCAGGCACTACGCAGACTTGGTCGAAGAGCTCGTCATTGCGGACAGGGCCGGCCTTCAAGTCTGGATTCACGCGATCGGAGACCTGGCACAAATGGTGGCCCTGGACGCCATCGACGAAGCGGGGCGGGTGTCCGAACCACGCGACCGGCGGACCCGGCTGGAGCACGTTGCGAACCAGTGGATCGACGAGGCCATGATCACCCGTCTTCGCGATTTGAGCGTCATCCCTGTGCCCACTGCCGGCTTCATCCATGCAGACGACGGCGCCGGGGTTTACGCCTACCGATCACTGGTACAGGCCGGTCTGATGCCACCGGGGAACTCCGACACCGGAGGGACCCAACCATTTGCCACCAACCCGTGGTTCGGTGTGGCGGCAATGCTCGACCGGCAGAACCGCGACGGGCTGGTGATCGACGCTGGTGAATCCGTGGACGTGGGAACCGCGATCCGCACCTACACGGAGTTCGCGGCCTATGCAGGCGGTCTTGAAGGTCAGATCGGGGTACTGCGCGTCGGCGGCCGCGGTGACTGCGCTGTCTATCGGCAGGACCCGCGGCACATGACACCGAGGGAGCTACGCGGGTTGGAGTCCGATCTGACCGTCGTCGGTGGACGCGTTGTTTGGAGCGATGGAGCACATGATGACTAGCACGTTGGCGAGGCCCGGAACCAAGCTGCACGGATCCCTGCTTGCAGTACCGGCGGTGGCCGTCGTCGTGGTGTTCTTTCTGGTCCCGCTCGTTGTTCTCTGTGCCCGGAGTTTCCTGGAGCCTCAACCAGGCTTCGGACAATACGCGCGTTTGTTCAGTGACCCAACCTCGATCACCATCCTCGTCCGGACCATGATCGTTGCCCTGCTGGTCACCGCCGTGACCCTGGTTCTGTCTTACCCATACGCCTACCTCATGAGCATTGCCAAGCCAAAGGCCAGATCAATCCTGCTGTTTCTTGTCTTGCTCCCGTTCTGGTCGAGTCTCATGGCCCGGACCTTTTCCTGGATCGTGCTCCTGCAGCCCAACGGGCCTATCGCGAACCTCCTCAGATCAATCGGCCTGGGCGGAATACCCCTGCTCGGCTCCCAGGTCGGCGTCACGATCGCGATGGCACAGGTTCTCCTTCCCTTTATGGTCCTGCCGCTCTACAACAACATGACCCAACTTGACCGGAATCTGCTCAGCGCGGCCTATTCGATGGGAGCGTCGCGCCAACGGGCGTTCATCAAGGTGTTTCTTCCCCTTTCATTACCAGGCGTAACCGCCGGATCGGTACTGGTATTCATCCTCGCCTTGGGGTTCTGGGTCACTCCCCGGCTGATCGGCTCACCCCAGCAGTCACTCATCGGCCAATTCATCGAGACCAAGGTGGGCAGGCTGCTGGACTTCGCCGGAGCCGGCGCTCTCTCCTTGGTCCTACTGGTCATCACAGGACTGCTCCTTGCCATCGCTCGCAGAGCAACGAGAGGCATCATGCCCTCTGAAGGAGGGGACAGCAATGAATGAGGAAAACAAATCCGGCTGGGGCCTGCGCCTGTGGGCCGTTCTGGTCGGTGCGATCCTGATTGCCCCCTTGCTCGTAGTGATTCCGGTCTCGTTCGCATCGCAAGAGAGCTTCGCGTTCCCACCAAAGGGGTTTGACCTTCATTGGTACGCAAACATTTTCGAGAATCCACGGTGGATCAATTCCATCGGGACCTCGGTTCTGATTGGTGTCCTGGTGACCGTCATGTCAACGATTCTCGGTACCACTGCCGCCCTTGGGATACGACGGATCCGGGGACGGGCCGCAACGATCATCACCGGGGCGCTCATGGCCCCCATGATCGTGCCCGGAATCGTCAGCGGTGTAGCCATCTACGCCACCTACCTTCGTTGGCACTTGACGGGCAACCTGCAGGGCTTCCTGCTGGCCCACACCGTTCTGGCAATGCCATTCGTTGTCATTACGGTGCTCTCCAGCCTTGCCGGTGTCGATCCCGCCTTGGAGCGGGCAGCCACAAGCCTGGGCGCCGGACCGCTGAGGACATTTTTCCGCGTCGTCCTTCCCGACATCTCCCGTGGGGTGACCTCAGGAGCCCTGTTCGCATTCGTCACCTCATTCGATGAAGTGGTCGCGGCAAGCTTCCTGCAGTCCCCGCAAGTTCGGACACTGCCGATCGAAATGTTCGTCAGCATGACCAACGAAGTGAATCCGACCATCGCGTCAGTCTCCACCATCATCCTGGCAGTGACAACGGTGGTTGTTCTGCTGCCCATGCTCGCCCGGAAAGGCGACCGGCGACAAAAGAAGGCAATGCAATGAGCACAAACACCTCCGGCGTTCGACTCGACGCCATCACCAAACGCTTCCGCACGGGCGCCGTCGGGATCGAGAATGCCTCGATCGATGTCGCGCCCGGTGAGTTCGTGACCTTCCTCGGACCCTCCGGGAGCGGGAAGACCACCACGCTGAATCTCATAGCCGGCTTTGCGAAGCCGACCTCGGGTCGAATCTGGATCGGCGGCAGGGACGTGACGGCGCTGTCCCCGGGCCGCCGCAACCTGGGAGTCGTGTTCCAGAACTACGCCCTGTTTCCGCACATGTCTGTCCGCGACAATGTCGCGTTCGGCTTGCATGGCCGTGGCCTATCGAAGTCAGAGAGCACAGACCGCATCAATGAAGCCATCGCCCTCGTTCACCTCAAGGGGTACGAAGACCGACTGCCGAGGCAGTGCTCCGGCGGCCAGCAACAACGCGTAGCCCTGGCGCGTGCTCTGGTCTATCGCCCCCCGGTGCTGCTTATGGACGAGCCACTCAGCGCACTCGACAAGGCGCTAAGGGATGAGATGCAGGTCGAGATTGGCCGCATCCATCGTGAAGTCGGTACCACGTTCCTCTTCGTCACCCACGACCAGGGCGAAGCGATGGGGCTGAGTGACCGAATCGTGCTGTTCAACAAAGGCTGCATCGAGCAGATCGGTACACCCTCTGAGCTGTATGAGCGTCCGCGGACGCTGTTCGCCGCGCGTTTCCTCGGGGAATCGAACGTCTTCCACGGAAAGAGTTCCGGCACCGAGGTCGCCTACGGCAATCGCGTTTTGCGCGTTCCGTCCTCGGACGTGTCCGGCGAGGCAGCCTTGATTGTCAGGCCGGAGCACCTCACCGTGATCCCCGCGGGGCAACAACCGTCCGGGCACAACGTCTTGCCGGCGGTGGTATCCGACGTGTCGTACTTCGGCAGTTTCCGTCGCATTCTGATTCAACTGCCGGATGGCACGCGCGGGCGCCTCCATGAAGCGGCCGGTCAAGGCGCGCTCACAGAGGGTGAACACATATGCGTTGGCTGGGACCCAGCGAACGGCGTCGTCGTGCCCGCCAACAGCGGAACGTGATGGGCCAGGAACGCAAGCTTTTCACTGGAGCAAATGCTCTCCTCGGAGGTAGGCAGACCCTGGTTCCGAGCGACGTGCTCGTGTGTGGGCCGCGTATTGAACAGATTGGACCTGCTGGAAGCATTGATGCGGCACGGGCTGATTCCGTGGTTGATTTGGTTGGGTCTGTACTTCTACCGGGGTTCGTAGACGGGCACTGCCACCTCGAGCTGACTCTCGCGGGTCTGGAGCATCACGTTTCCGTGCATTCACCCCCCCACCGCAGTTTGACGGAGATTCTGGAGCATCTGGCGCAGGCCAGGCAGTCCCAGCCACGGGGATGGATCATCGCACGGAGCTCCTTCGGGCTACAGCACAAAGTCGTGGAAGGCCGGCTGCCCCACAAGGACGAGCTTGACTGGATCAGCCCACGCGAACCCATGGTGGTGATGGCCGGCCTGCATGTAGCTTGCCTCAACACGGCTGCAATCACTGCGCTGGGGCTCGATGACCTGCGGTCCCTACCGTCCTGGATGGATGTAGACGTCGATAGATCAGGGCCGACAGGCGTGTTCACGGAAGTCTGGGACCGCCTGCCCACGCACTCATCGGCCGAGGTCATGTCTGCGTTGAGGGCGCACGCCCGCCCTACGTTCTCAGCTGTTGGCACCACGAGCCTCAGCACTATTTCGACTTCCGCGGATGATGTTCGGGCGTTGCACCGCCTGGCGAAGGCGAATGAGCTGCCGTTCCGTGTGCGGTTCTTCGTTCACGTCCCGCGAACTGCGAGCCTGGAAGAAGTCCTGGCGTGGGGGCCGGAATCCGGCTTCGGAGACGACATGTTGCGATTCGGCGGCGCCAAGACCTTCATCGACGGGGAAGGGGCGACGGCCTATGGGGAACATAGAGACGATACGAAATGGGACCGGGCGGAACTTGAACAGTTCGTGGATGCCGCGGATCGTTCAGGCGTCCAGCTGCTCATGCACGCAGTAACCCCGCACGCCATTCGGCTCGTATGTGAGGTGATCAACTCCATTGCTTCACGACGGCGTATGAATATGCGGCACCGGATTGAGCACGGTGCCGACTTCACCGACCCCGAAGACATTCCACTCGTTGCGGCTACCCCGGTACGACTTGTGGCTACACCGCATTTCGCTGTATCGGACGAAGGACATCAGCAGGGATTCCAGCCCCTTCGCCAGCTGATCGACGCAGGGTTTGAGGTCATCGGAGCAAGTGATGCAACCGGAACCGTTCCAGATGGAATCAGCCCGCTCCGGAACGTCAGTCTGGCGGCCAGCCGAACGGCGGGCGCGAAGCCTTCACCTCACCGGATTTCAGCTCTCGAAGGACTGCGCATGTTCGGGGAGTGGGCCGCCAAAGGAGTGGACGAACACCATGAGAAAGGAACCGTAGAAGTGGGTAAGTTAGCGGATTTTGTTGTAGTGGACCGGGACCCCTTGAGTGTTGACTCCTCGGATGTCGAACACGTCAAGGTGTTGTCCACTTTCCTGGGCGGAACGTTGATTTCCGGAGCCGCGAAATGATGCGCAACGGGGACGTGTCTTTTTGGTGGGACCAAGTCGGTCTGCACGCGCCCAGACCCTCCCTGCCCGGGGACACCCAGGTGGACGTCGCGATCGTGGGGGCAGGCTACACGGGGTTGTGGACTGCGTACTACTTGAAGAAGGCCGTCCCCGACATCCGGATCGCGGTCCTTGAGTCCCGCTTCGCAGGCTACGGAGCCTCCGGCCGAAATGGCGGCTGGCTAACGAACTCCGTGACCGGAGGGCTGGACCAGTACGTCGGTACTCACGGCCGGCAGGCGGCCGTCAATCAGCAGCACGCCATGAACCGGTCTGTGGACGAGGTGATCCGGGTCGCGTCGGAAGAGAACATCAACGCCGACATCCGAAAGGGGGGCGAGCTCAACGTTGCGTACACCCCCGCGCAGGCGCAGCGGCTCAACGCTTCGTTCACCACGCAGCGCGAATGGCCCGGAACGGACGTCGTCCTGCTGTCCGCAGAAGAATCGGCGGCCCGGGTGGGTGTCAGAGGCACCCTTGCAGGTATCTGGCATCCGCACTGTGCCCGCGTCCACCCGGCGAAGCTTGCCGTTGGTCTGGCGGCGGCGGTGGAAGCTTCCGGCGTGCCCATTTACGAGGGCACCCGCGTCAAATACATCCTGCCCGGTAGGGCGGAGACGGAACACGGGACGGTACATGCGGACCACGTCATCCGGGCGACGGAAGGGTTCACCGCTGATCTTGAGGGAGAGCACCGGACGTGGTTGCCCATGAACTCCTCAATGATCATCACCGAACCCCTCCCGAAGGAGTTCTGGGAGGAGATCGGCTGGTCCGGATATGAAGCCCTCAGCGACTTCGCACATGTCTACATGTATGCGCAGCGGACGGAGGATGACCGCATCGCGTTCGGCGGCCGCGGCGTCCCGTACCGCTACGGGTCCCGGGTCGACCAGGACGGCAGAACCGACCAGGCCACCATCCAAAGCCTCCGGAATCTGCTCGTGCGGTTCTTCCCCGCCGCACACGACGTCCAGGTCGATCACGCGTGGTCGGGCGTGCTCGGTGTCCCTCGGGACTGGTCAGCCAGCGTGCAGTACGACACGCGGACCGGGCTGGGATCGGCAGGCGGCTACGTCGGTACCGGTGTCACGACGACCAACCTGGCCGGACGCACCCTGACCGATCTTATTCTCCGACGCGACACTGATCTGACACGTTTGCCCTGGACGAACCATCAGGCCCGCAACTGGGAGTTTGAACCCCTTCGGTGGCTGGCCGTCCAGACAATTTACGGGGCATACCGGGCGGCCGACCGCAATGAATGCCGCTCTGGTCGACCAGGAACGTCAGCGCTTGCGAGCATCGCAGGCCTCATCTCAGGAAGGTAAGCAGAAGAATGAGGGACACTGTAGGAACAGTCGTGGTGGCCAAACCTGCCACCATTCAACTTGGACGGACGGCGTTGAAGGAGACATCCTTGACAGCCGGGCAGGTCGAAACGAGCAAATCGATATGGGAGGCCGCCGGGACGGAGGTGGGATTTTGGGAATGCTCCCCGGGCCGTTTCACTGCCTCCCGTGAGGGCTATGCCGAGATCTGCCAGGTTCTTACCGGCAGGGCCACGCTGACGGACAGCGCCGGAAATTCGGTGACGGTCTGCGCCGGTGACACACTGATCACCCCGGAGGGCTGGCAAGGGGTATGGGACGTCCACACCACAATCCGCAAGCTATACGTGATCGTGCGTTGACCCCGTCACCGGAGCGGGGGCCTTTCCGCTCAGTGCAACTGGTCGAAGAGCTTGCCATGCTCCCCGAGCACTGCGCGTCAGCAGGAAGGACAGTCTCGATGGAGCAGGCGCGCATCAATGAGATTGTGGTGAAAGGGCACTGCCGGCATTCCCACGGCCCGCCATTGACGCCTGCCGAATGGGTGTTCCTGAACCCAGACGACAGAGTTTGCGTTGAACGAGAAAACGAAAACGTCACAACCGGCATGGTGGACATCGTTGCCCCGGACGCGTCAATCTTCTGGATCTGGCTCGATGGGGGCCGTGGACGGGTGGCCATTCACCAGGACGATGACGTCAGCGTGTGGTTCGAGGAAGCCCGCCCCTGGTTCACTCTCGAGCGGCTTCAGCTCCCGCCGGGGGCCGCCAGCGTGGTTGTGCCCTGGCAAGAATGAAGAATCCCTTTGCGCGTGGATGAGGCCGCGAATCGACCGCGCACCCGCAGCCGGCGGCCCCATCCGTGCGGTGACCTTTCCCGCGAACAAGTCCGGGACGTATTCGCGCACGGCAAACCCGATCGCCGCGGTTCAACCACGGTCTCCGTCATTATCGACCGGAGACAATCAATCACAGCCAGAAGAAAGCAAGCACGATGAACGAAAACACACAGGATCAACCCCTAACGCTCACGGCAACCAGCAAGGACATGCTGGAACACGAGCTCAACGACGCTGTATTGCTGATGCAGGGAAAGGCAATGACAGAAGGCCTCCGCGGAATCCTGGTCATTCATGAGGCGCCGGGTCGCTGCACTGTGGCCCTGAGCCATGACGTCCCATTTGGTCTGACGAGAGAAAAGCAGGCGTGGTAGCAGAACGGCGGATTTCATGCGAGCACGGCTACGCACTGCGACTATTGGAGCGGTTGTCAACCAGCGGTCCTGTTGAAAGACGAGGCGTTGGTGCAGAGCTCTGCCGGGCGCAGCTAGCGCCGGGAACGAAACTCCCGCCCCGTCTTAGCCACCGGACGCCTCCGAGACCGGGTTCCTGCAGGAAGCAATGGCCAGCGGGCTCCAGCCGTCGGCCGTGGCGGGATCAGCTATTCGTCTAATTAGTCAAGGGGTGAGGCCTCTTGGACCCGGCTGTCGTCGGATCAGCAGTTGCGATTGGCAGTCGGAAGGGCTGTTTGGAATCTCAAATGCTTGGGCCAGTGGAGATCACCTCAGCCAATATGGCGACGCCTTCTCTCATCGCTGACTCGGTAAGGCCTGCGTATCCGAGGACAAGAGCTGGGGGCAGGTTTCGGGAACCGTGTCCGTACTGGGATAGGCCAAGAACCTTGACTCCTCTTTCCGCGGCCCGGCTTACTACATGGTGTTCGTCCACCCCATCGGGCAGTTGAAGCACTGCGTGGAGGCCTGCGGCGATTCCGTCTGCTGTCGATCCGGGAAGATGGTGTTGGACGAGGTCACTTAGAAGTTGCTGTTTTCGGCCGTAATCGAGGCGAATTCGGCGCAGGTGGCGGTCAAGTTGGCCGGTATCCATAAGAAATGCCATGGCTAGCTGATCAAGGACTGACACGCCAAGGTCAACGGATGCCCTTATTCGTGACACTGCCAAGCCAATGCGTTGTGGCGCCACCATCCAACCGAGGCGCAGTGCCGGGCTCAAAATTTTGCTTGTGGAGCCGATGTACACGACGTGCTCCGGGTCCAACGCCTGCAACGTACCGACCGGGTGCCGGTCGTACCGAAACTCTCCGTCATAGTCATCTTCGACGATCAAGCCATCGCGGGCTTGGGCCCAGTGAAGCAGTTCTGCCCGCCGTTCCGGGGCCATGACAACGCCGAGCGGGAACTGGTGAGCCGGCGTCGTCAGTACAACCCGGACGTCGTTACGCTCAGCAAGGTCCTTTACCCGGATTCCCTTCTCGTCGACGGAGATGGGGACAATTCGGAGTCCGGCCTCCTCCAAAGGAGGACAAAGCCGCGTCCACCCCGGATCCTCTATGGCTATTGAGGTGTGCCCCTCGCGTCGCAAGGCGCGTGCGAGTAGGCCGATTGCATGCACGGTCCCACCGCACGCGATCACGTCGGGCGGGTCGGCGCGCACTCCCCGGGTTCTGCGAAGCCGTTGGGCCAGGGCCGTCCTGAACTGAGGTGCCCCGTCGGGCACGGGGTATGCAAGGTCGCGGGGAGATGCATTGGCCATCACATGTGCTGCTGCTTTGGCCCATTCCGCCCGCGGAAAGGCACTAAGGTCAGCGAAGGCGGCGGAGAAGGTGATCCGGGGTTCACTTGGTGGCAGTTCAAGGGCTCTGCGTTCGGGCGTGGTGATGGCCAAGGAGGTGACCACGGTACCGGATCCCGGCCGCGATACCAACAGCCCTTCAGACGTCAACTCTTCATATGCCTCGACCACGACCCATCGCGAACAGCCGAGTTGCGACGCCAACGTTCGGCTGGGCGGCAGCGGCGCCCCGACGGACAGCCTTCCGTCTGCAATCGCTGATCGTATCGCAACGGTGAGGCGCCAGCGCATCGGGCGATTGGAATCCTCAAGTTCCAAAAACAGCTCGGCTATCGACGGCATTGTCGAGCGAACGGCCATAGCGGACTCCCTCCAAGATTGGACTGGCCTGATTGCGTCAGATTGGCCTGTACAGACCGGTCCAATGTACCGCACGATTGTGACTAGCAGCACATAATTTCCTTGACTGAAAGGGGCCCAGATGAAGATTGGCTATCTCGGACCGAATGGGTCCTTCCATTCAAAAGCCGTAGCCCCGCTCCTTGCTGCCTGGTATGCGGAGGGGGAGCCACGCTCCACCCCGGCAGATCTTGTAGCGGCCGTCGCCCGGGGTGATCTCGACTTCGGGCTGTTGGCGGTGGAAACTAACTTGAACGGCCTGATCGGCCCGCATCTGAGGTCGATTTTCGGAAGCGATGTCGAGATTTCCGGAGAGGTCGTCTACGAAGCCGTCATGGCGTTCGCGGTGCGACCTGGTGTCTGCCTTGACCAAGTCACCGCGGTGTACAGCCATCCGGAGGCGCTGGCTGAATGCGACCAGTGGCTATCCAGCCACGTCCCGCAGGCATCCCGTGTCCCCGCGAACTCCACAGCATCGGGCGTGGAGATGGTCACTGCAACGGTTCACGGTTTCGGAGCGGCCATTGCCCACCGCAGTGCCGCCGAAGCAGCCGGGCTGGATGTACTCGCAGATGGAATCGCCGATCCGCCTGGAGACATTACTCGTTTCTGGCTCCTGGGGCGTGATCGAGAGCGGCTCCAACAGCCAGACCGGTGCACGGTGCTGATTGAGCCGGAGTCGCGCGACCTCGCGGGGATCCAGGCGGCGTTGGTTCGGTCCGGTCTGTCGCTGTCCCGCTTTGACTGCATCACCACTAGGGCTCACTTGGGGGAATACCGGGTCCTTGTCGAAGCTTCCGCGACCGACTTCCGTGACGTCCGGCGGCTTCAGGACGAGCTTGCTGGTGCTGCGCGGTCCGTCCGCCTGCTCGGCTGGTATCCCAGCGCAAGGCTGGCGAACATGAGCGACCTCTAACCACTCGGCAAGTACAACGACTGAATAGAAAGAACGAGAAAGATGAAAAGCATCACCCGGCTCATCATGCCAGCAGTGTCGGTTACCGTTGTTGCTGCATCTGTCACAGCCCTGAAGGAACATGCCTGTTCCTTCCCAACTGTCGATCTGCCGGTGGCGTCATGGGCCCTATGATCGAGACCGCTCGTGGAACGGTGGCAGCTGACGGGCTAGGGCGGGTGCTCATGCATGAACACACCTACGTGAACTGGACTCAGGAGTTCCCCACTGACGGGTTGGTTGTTGACCGCGTGGTCCTTGAGGCTGAGCTTGCGGCATTTCGCGATGTAGGCGGAGGCACTATCGTCGACTTAACGCCGGCCGAGATGACTGTGGGTGCCTCGCCAGACCCAGCGGGCCTGCTCGATGGCTCGCCGTCGGACGAGGGTTACTTACCGCTCGGGTCACGCACGCCATCAAACATCCGTGCCATCAAGGCGCTATCGGACGCCACGGGCGTGCATATCGTCTTGGGTACCGGACACTACCGGGACTCGTTCTTCGATGATGTGTTGTTCGCGGACGCAAGCATCGACTCCCTGGCAGAAGCATTTGTTCGGGACCTGACAGAGGGCTTCCCCGGCGGGGGAGGAATAAGGGCCGGAATCATCGGCGAGATCGGAAGCGACGACTGGAGAATCACGCCCCGGGAAGAACTAGTTCTGCGGGCTGCGGCGCGGGCCCAGCTGCAAACTGGAGTCGCGATCTCCCTGCATTCGGTCGCCTACCCCACCGGGATTGCGCAAGTGGAGATCCTGCGTGAGGAAAATGTCGACCCGGCACGAATCATTGTCGGTCACTGCGACACTGTCCATGAACCTGGCTATCGCGAAGCTTTGGCGAGGGCGGGTGTTTGGGTCCAGCTCGATACGATCCGAGGGACCAGTGAACAGGACACAGAGCGCAAGCTAGGCTACCTCCTCGCGCTCCTCGAAGCAGGTTACGCAGACCGGATTCTACTTTCGCAGGACGTTGGCAAACGCAGCCTTCTACGAGCCTCTGGCCATTACGGGTACACATTCCTGTTCGGTCACTTCCTAGGCCTGCTTCAAGAACGAGGCATTTCGGCAGAAGTCATCGATCAGCTGGTCGTTGATAATCCAGCACGGAGTTTAAGTGGTATCGACAACCTGAGCCCGTTCCGTGGAGAGATTGAAGAGGCTGAGGGCCGGCCGAAGTGGCGATTTTGAGCATGCCTGTCGCTTTAGGCTGTGGGCCCATCATTGTTCCGCCAAGAGTCTGCCCCAATGCACTGGTCCCCGGTCGTCAAAGCCTCAACCGCCGACTTCGAGGGCATCTGGCAGACCGAAGACGAGCTTGCTCCGGAAGCATCGTTTGTTCGTAGCTTCGGCTGGCACACGAGTCAGCCAACCCCTTTGGCACCACCCCAACAACGGACAGCGTTGTCCAAGAATGCGAGTGTTAGATGAAGAGATTGTGTGTCATCTCGGCAGTATCCGTGGCACTGATCACAGTGTCGCTCACAGCCTGTAATGCGCAGAAAGTAGGCGATTCTGCAGGTCCCGGTGTTCAAGGATCTACGGCGCCGCTCTTCAACGAGCTTCCGAGCAGTGTCAAGGCAGCTGGCGTGCTCAAAGTCGGACTTGCCGCAAGCGCCGAACCGTTCGCAATCATCGACCATGACGGGCGCACCATCGTCGGCGTGGACCCCGACCTTGCCAGGGGCATCGAGCAATATCTCGGTGTGCCGGTGGACCTGCAGAACATCGCCTTCGACCAGTCGGTACCCTCGGTGAATTCGCATCGCGTAGACGCTTACTGGACGTGGACCAGTGATACTCCGGTCAAGCGGCAGCAAGTCGACATTGTCGACTTCGCGACCACCGGCTCGGGGATCATGGTCAGGAAGGGCAATCCTCAAAACATCACAGCTTACGAGGACCTCTGCGGCAAGACGGTCGCGGCGGAGGCGGGCGCGGACCATGTGCAAAATCTTCGACGGCTTAGCGAACAGACTTGCATCCCCAACGGGAAACCTGCGGTCACGGTCCTGACGTTCGACTCTATCCCAGCCGCACTGTTGCAGATCAAACAGGGCCGTGCCGATGCCGTTGTCACGGCCTACGCCGTGTGCGCTTATACCGGTAAGCAAAGTCCCGACTACGATCTCGCCGGGGCAATCAACAACCCCGTCCGGGCAGGAATCGTCGTGGCCAAGGACCGCACGGACATCCGCGACGTCTTGAGGGATGCTGTCCAACGCCTGATCGACTCCGGGGAATACGGCCGGATCATGGACAAGTGGGGTGTCGGAGGGGCTGCGATCAGCAAGGCGACAATCAATGACCCGGCATAGGGAACAACCTCTTAATATGAAGAAGGAGAAAAGATGAAGGGCTTCACCCGCCTTATCGTGCAAGCAGTGTCGCTTGCCGTTGTTGCTGCATCTGTCACAGCCTGTAATGCGCAGAAAGTAAGCGACTCCGCAAGCCCAGGTGCTCAAGGATCTACGGCTCCGCTTTACCGTGAGCTCCCGAGCAGCGTCCAAGCAGCCGGGACCCTGAAGCTTGGAACTGATGCGACATCTGAGCCGTTTGCCATCGTGGGCAAGGACGGCCACACGATCGAAGGAATCAATGCCGACATGGCCCAGGCCGTCCAGCCACTCCTTGGAGTTAATATCGACTTGGAGAATGTTGCCTTCGACCAGTCCGTCCCCTCTGTTCAGACTCACCGGGTGGATGCCTATTGGGACTGGTCAACCGACCGGCCGGAAAAACGGGCCCAGGTCGACCTTATTGACTTCGCCACAACCGGTGCCGGGCTCCTTGTCGCAGAGGGGAACCCCAAGCACGTCGGGAGCTTCGGCGATCTCTGCGGGGGGACGGTTGCCGTACAAGAGGGTAGCAACAACGTCGACATCACCAAGAAGGGCAGCGACGTCGACTGCGTCGGCAAAGGCAGATCACCGATCTCTATCCTGACCTTCGAATCCGTGCCGGCTGCGCTCCTGCAGATCAAGCAGGGCCGCGCCGAGGCCGTTGTCACGGCCTACGCTGTTTGCGCCTACCTCGGCAAGCAAAGCCCCGACTACGACCTCGCCGGCGCCATCATCGGTCCGGCACGGGCAGGTATCACCGTAGCGAAGGATCGCACCGACATGCGCTCCGTCCTCCAGAAGGCGATCCAGCAACTGATGGATTCAGGGAAGTACAAAGCCATTCTCGACAAGTGGGGTATCGGCGGGGCCGCAATCAGCAAAGCGACAATCAATGACGGGGCATAAGGAAGAGAGCGAGGGTTCGATGACCACCATGCACCCAAATTCAGACACGGAAAACCGGGAAGGCAGGAGTGTGCCGCCCGTCAAGGCGGATACGGCAGTGGACCCGCCAGTCGTGCGACGCCGCCATTATGGCCGGGCGGTCACCTCACTCATACTCCTGGCCGCGGCCGCCGGACTGCTGATAGCGTTCGCCAACGCAAAGATCAACTACGCAGTCACCTTGGAATTCCTCTTCGATGGAACTGTTCTGCAGGGGGCAATAAATACGCTGGTTATGAGCGTGCTGGCTATGATCATCGGCTTGATCCTGGGGACGGCCAGCGCCATCGCATCCATGTCCAAAAGCCCGGTCCTGCGCACAGTGTCGTCAATATACACGTGGCTCTTTCGAGGAACACCGGTCCTCGTCCAGCTCCTGCTCTGGTACAACTTAGCGCTGGTATTCCCCACAATGACGATCCCCGGGCTCGGCACCTACCTGACCACGAGCCTGATTACACCCTTCGTCGCGGCTCTTGTCGGTCTGGGCCTGAACGAGGGTGCGTACATGAGTGAAATCGTCCGCGGTGGTCTCTTGGCTGTCGGACACGGCCAGCGGCAGGCAGCCGAAGCCCTTGGCATGAGCCCTTTCGTCGCGATGCGCGTAGTGATTCTTCCCCAAGCGTTCAGAGTGGCTCTCCCTGGGACTGGAAATCAGTTCGTGATCATGCTGAAGTCGTCTGCCATGGCCAGCGTTATCCAATACGGTGAAGTTCTCTACGCGAGCCAGACGATCTACCAGCGCAATTTTGCCATCATTGAGCTTCTCCTCGTGGCCTCATTCTGGTACATCGTCCTGACCACTGTCTTCACCTTCATCCAAGGACGGGTGGAGCGCCGACTTGGCCGATCCGCTCTTATATCGCACTCAGCATCGCAAGCACGCCCATCCTGGTGGGCTCGGAGGAACAATGACTGACACGATCCTCGACATCCGCAATGTCGGAAAATTCTATGCGTCCTTGGAGGTCCTGAAGGATGTCAACTTCAGCCTGGAACGAGGCTCGATAGCTTGCATTATCGGCCCATCCGGGTCAGGAAAGTCGACCCTTCTCCGGACCATTAATCACCTTGAAAGCATCGACAGTGGTCGCATCGAGGTTAACGGCTCTGTCGTCGGTTATCGACAAGCCCATGGAAAGCTTATGGAAATGTCCCCGAAGGAGTCGGCCAGAAGCCGCTGCGGAATCGGCATGGTTTTTCAGAGCTTCAATCTTTTCCCTCATATGACCGCCCTGGAAAACGTCGCTGCCGGCTCCATCCACGTTCGTAAGGTGAAGAAGTCCGACGCAATGCACGAGGCGAGACTCCTGCTTGCCCGGGTCGGGCTTGAAACCAAAGAGGCAGCCTACCCCGCCACCCTGTCTGGAGGACAACAGCAGCGGGTTGCCATTGCCCGGGCCCTCGCGATGAACCCGGAACTCATGTTGTTCGATGAGCCCACCTCAGCCCTTGACCCCGAACTTGTCGGCGAAGTGCTCCACGTCATCCGAGAACTCGCCGAGAGCGGGATGAGCATGGTGATTGTGACGCATGAGATAGCGTTCGCACGGGATGTTGCCGACGTCGTCATCATGATGGACGGGGGCACGATCCTAGAGGTCGGTCCTCCCGAGAGCGTCCTCGCCAATCCACGGCACCCCAGGACCCAGTCGTTCCTGGCCATGGTTCGATGACGGCGCCAACCAGGCCTCGGTCCGGGATCTCCGAAGCAATTTCGACGGGCGAGCCCGCAGGGACGAGGCCCCGGTGACTGCAGAAATAGAGGACATCACTGTGGTCGAGCTCTCTGTCTGGGACGTCGACCTGGTGCGGGAGCTGTGGGGGGAGTTGTTGGCCTATCATCATCAAACCGCGCCCGAACTGGCCCGCACCGGTGCCGCTCTTACCGTTGAGGAATCCTGGCCGAAGCGTCGCGCTGAGTACGTCGACTGGTTCCGGAGCGCTGCCGGCCGGCTCTTCACGGCACAAATCAACGGCCGCCCCGTCGGCTACTGTTTTGTCCGCCTCGGCCCCGCCAGCAACTCCTGGGATTGGGGCAGCATCGGAATACTCGAAACGCTGGTCGTGCGCGGAGACTCTCGCGGACATGGCGTGGGCACTCGCTTGTTCAATTCAGCCCTACAGTACCTCGGCGGAGTTGGCGCCCAAACCCTCAAAATCTCGGTCGTCACTGCCAACAAGGCCGCCATCGACTTCTACCGCCGACTCGGGGCCCGCGACCACCTTCTGACACTGGCAAGCCCTATTCATCCCATACCACCTAGCTCAAAGGAGATACCTTGAACGGCCCACCGCACACTGCCTTGGTCCAACGGATCGAAGCCGCCTCACGCCGGCCAGAGAACCTTGGGCAGGCGTCGCCCGGAGTCATCTCGCTCGCCGTTGGCGAACCCGGAGAGGACACACCGTCGCGCATTGTCGACGCTGCGATCGAAGCACTGCGTGCCGGCCGAACCCGATACTCCCCGGATGCCGGTATCCCTGAGCTTCGCAGAGCCCTGGCCAGGAACCTGACGGACACCATCGGAACAGACGTTGACGAAGGTCAGGTCCTGCTCACTCACGGAGCGGCAGCTGGACTGGCTGCTACCTTCCTTGCCTTGCTGAATCCCGGAGACACAGTCGTCTTACCAGAGCCTACGTATTCGTTGTACACCGATCACACCGCCATGGCCGGTGCCCGACACCACTGGGTCCCGCTCACGCCAAGCGGCCACCTCGATGTCCCCGCAATCGAGGCAGCTGTCGAGCAGACGCGCGCCCGTCTGCTTGTGCTGTGCAACCCTGGCAACCCAACAGGTGCCGTCTTCACACGCGCTGAGCTCGAAGCCGTCGCAAAAGTTCTCGAGCGTTACCCCCAGCTTCGCCTTGTCTGCGATGAAGCGTACGCCGATATCATCCTCAGCAGCTCGGGATTCTGGTCGGCCCTGCACTTGCGGGAAGTCGCTGAACGTGTGGTGGTGGTCCGCACTTTCTCGAAAACCTACGCAATGACAGGCTGGCGCCTGGGATACGTTGTGGCCACGCCGCATTTAATCGACGCGATCGGGCTGATCCACCGCACATTCGCCGGCTCGATCAACACCGCCGTCCAGGATGCTGCACTGGCGGCACTGAACCCCGATCCGGACTGGCATGAAACTCAGATCACGGGCTACCGCCGGCGTCGGGACCTGGTCAGACAATTTCTCTCTGACGTTCCCGGTGTTCAATACGAGCCCACGGAAGGGGCGTTTTACGCCTTCGTGCGCATCGATTCGCCGCTGTCATCTGGAGAGCTCACCGCATATCTGGCCGAGGCCGGCGTCCAGGTACGTTCAGGGGACTGTCCGATAAACGGTGGATTCAGGGGTTGGTCTGACACGCCGGGCAGCGTGCCTGGCAGGGAGGACTGATCA
>NZ_JBYSXB010000013.1:0-102735 GCF_058781765.1 Arthrobacter sp. FW306-1B-G06A
TCCGACTGGACTTGAACCAGTAACCCTTCGATTAACAGTCGAATGCTCTGCCAATTGAGCTACGGAGGAATGAAGCGTGTACAAGCCTAACAAAGGGCTGCCGGGAAACGAAATCGGCGCCAGGGCGGCCCTCAGCTGTCCATGCGGAGCGCGCGGCGCTGCATTTCCAGCTGCATGAGTTCCCGGTTGAGGCGCTGGAACTCCTCCGGCTGGGCCGAGGCGTCCAGTCGCTGCAACTGGCCCATCTTGTCCGCCTTGACCCTGGTGATCTGCAGCTCGAAAAGCCGGGCCAAAATGTCGCGGCAATAGCGCTGAAGCGCTTCGGGCGTGCTGGCCGGCAGTGGGACGACGGCAAGCTCGGAGACCAGGCCTTGGAGCGGTTCCGGAACCTCCTGGCGAATCCCTTCCACCCAGGCCACAGGGTCTCCCGCGTGTGCCAGCCCGGCGGCCCGGATGGCGGTGTGCACGGCTGAGTAGGCCGGAGTGACGAAATGGGACGCTTCAAACCGTTCCCATGCTCCGCCGCTAAGCGCAGCTTCGCCACCCAGTACGGCCGGGTTCTGGATGACCACTTCGAGGGCCTGCCGTTCCATGGCGGCAATGGGATCCCGCGGATCCGGGCGCATGAACGCGATGGGAGCGTTCGACGGCGGTGCTGCCGCCGGCTGGCCGGACTGGCCCGGCGCTGCGCCTTGCCCGTGCCCCGGGGTTCCTGGAGTGCCTGCAGATCCCGCAGTTCCTGTATTGCCCGCCGCGCCGGAAGCAGCGCGTTTGGCGGCCAAGCCCACGGCCCGGCTGACTTCCTCGATGGGCATGCCGAGCCAGCCTGCCAGCTCGCGGACATAGGCGGGACGGATACCGGAATCACGAATCTGCGCCACGACGGGGGCCGATTCCCGCAGGGCGGCGACCCGGCCTTCCACGGTGTCCAGGTTGTGGCGTTTGAGTGAGGCCCGGATGGCGAATTCAAAGAGGGGCCGACGGGTGCCGATCAGGTCCCGGACAGCCGCGTCGCCCTTGAGCTGGCGAAGATCACAGGGGTCCGCTCCGCTCGGTTCCACGGCCACGTACGTCTGCGCGACGAAACGCTGGTCTTCTTCAAAGGCGCGCAATGCGGCCTTCTGCCCGGCGGCGTCGCCGTCGAAGGTGAAGATGACCTCTCCCCCGGTGCCGTCGTCGGACAGCAAGCGGCGGGCGATCTTGATGTGGTCCGTACCGAAGGCCGTACCGCACGTGGCCACAGCGGTACCGACGCCGGCAAGGTGGCAGGCCATGACGTCCGTGTACCCCTCCACCACCACCAGTTGCCGGTCCTTGGCGATGTTCCGCTTGGCGAGGTCGATGCCGTAGAGGACTTGGGACTTCTTGTAGAGCACGGTCTCCGGAGTGTTCAGGTACTTCGGTCCTTGGTCGTCCTCGTAGAGCTTGCGGGCGCCGAAGCCGATGGTGTCGCCGGCGATGTCCCGGATGGGCCAGATGAGCCGGCCCCGGAAGCGGTCGTAAATGCCCCGGTTGCCTTCGGAAAACATCCCCGTCAGCTTCAATTCGGCGTCCGTGAACCCGCGTCCGCGCAGGTGCTTCAGCAGCGAGTCCCAACCCTGGGGCGCGTAGCCGACGCCGAACTGTTCGGCCGCGGTCCGATCGAAGCCGCGGCCGTGGAGGAAGTTGCGGCCCTCTGCGGCACCTGCCGTGAGCAGTTGGGCACGGAAGAACTCGTCGGCGATTTTGTGGGCATCCAGCAGCCGTTGGCGCTTGCCGACCTCTTCGCGGTTGGGACCCGTGCCGCCGTCTTCATAGCGGAGCTCGTAGCCAATCCGGGCTGCGAGCTTTTCCACGGCTTCGTGGAAGGAGCTGTGGTCCATTTTCTGGACGAAGGAGATGGCATCGCCGTCTTCGCCGCAGCCGAAGCAATGGTACCGGCCCACTTGCGGACGGACAGTGAACGACGGCGAGCGCTCGTCGTGGAAGGGACACAGGCCTTTGAAGGTCCCCAGGCCGGCGCCCTTGAGGGTGACGTAGCCGTCCACTACTTCCTTGATATCGGTGCGCTGGCGTACTTCGTCGATATCTTCACGTTTGATCAGGCCAGCCACGTCACCATCCTAGTCGCTCCGCACGGGCAGCCGCGGGCCGCCGTCGTGGGCCGCCGTCGGGCTACCAGAGCGAGGGGAGGCTGCCCACGAGGCGTTCGTACATCGCCAGCGCCGAAGCGTCCGTCAGGGACGCCACCTGGTCGATGACAACGCGAAGCCGGGCGCCGTCGTCGGGGGCGTCCCGCCAGTCCGCGGCGAACATCGGTTCCAGATGCCGGTCTCCGCTCGCGTTGAGCACGCCGACGAGGGCGTGCAGGACTTCGCGCTGGCGCTCATAAACGGGCTGCCGATGGTCCGTGGAGATCACGAACGTCGTGGCAAGGCCCTTCATGGCCGCGATCTCGGTGACGGTTTCCTCGGGGACCATGAGTTCCGCAGCGTACCGGGTGAGGTGGTCCGGGCCGAAGTGCGCCCTCGTGGTCTCCAAGGCACTCTGGCAGAACCGGCCGATCAACTGGCTGGTCATGTCCTTCAGCGCGGCCATCGACTTGCGGCTGCCGTCGGCTTCGCGGACCCACACGCTCGTGGCTTCGAGGCGGGCCAGTGCGGCGTCGATTTCAGCGGGATCGTTGTGGGGCAAGTACCACTGCTTGGTGTAGCCCACCACGCGCGCGCGGTGGTCCGGGTTGTCCAGCCACTTCAGCTGGAAATGGCCGGCAACAATGGCGTCCTCGACGTCGTGGACGGAGTACGAAATATCGTCGGCCAGGTCCATCACCTGGGCCTCGATGCAGGAACGGTTCCCCGGCGCTCCGTCACGAAGCCAGGCAAACACGGGCAGATCGTCCTCGTAAGCGCCGAATTTGCTGCTCCGCTGTCCGTGGATGACGGGGGCATCGACGGCGGACCACGGATACTTGGACGCGGCGTCAAGGCTGGCCCGGGTCAGGTTCAGGCCCGCGGGCCGGCCGTCGGGGGCAAGGACCTTGGGTTCAAGCCGGGTCAGCAGGCGCAGGGTCTGGGCGTTGCCTTCGAAGCCACCGATTCCATGGGCGACCTCGTTGAGCGCCGATTCCCCGTTGTGCCCGAAAGGCGGATGGCCAAGATCGTGGCTCAGGCACGCCGTGTCCACAACATCCGGATCGCAACCGAGAGCGCGGCCCAATTCGCGGCCCACCTGGGCCACTTCAAGGCTGTGCGTCAACCGGGTGCGCACGAAGTCATCGGTATCCGGGGCCACCACTTGGGTCTTGGCCCCGAGCCGCCGGAGGGCTGACGAATGCAGCACCCGTGCCCGGTCCCTCTCGAAGTCCGAGCGGTAGGTATTCTTGCGGGGTTCCTGGACCCAGCGTGCCGAGTCGGCCTCCACGTAGCCTGGAATGCCCGTTGCGTTTTCGGCCGGGCGTGCTGCAGACATCGCTTCAGTTCCCATGGGTATCTGCCTCCTCCGCTTGCCGTGCACCGGCGTCTCTTCAGCCCGTGCCTATGCAGCCAGTTTTCCACGACTCGGGCCGTGCGCGTGCACGCGCCGGTCCGGGCGGCGCTCTAGCCGCCTGAGACGTCGAGTTCGGCTGCGGCGATATCGCGCGTCTGGTCCGCGTCCATCTGCCGGCTGAGAAGCCAATCCTTGGGCAACGCCGGCTTTTTGGGGGAACCTGCGCGTCCGCGCGGGCCTTCCGAATCGATGCCTGGGTACGGCAGGTCCATGTCCAGCTGGTCCAGCAGCTCGCGCAGGACCTCGAGCGTCGGCACCGTGGCCAGTTTGGCACGCAGCTCCCCTCCCACCACGTAGCCCTTGAAGTACCAGGCCATGTGCTTGCGGATCTCACGCAGCGCCTTGTACTCGTCGTTGCCGAAGGTTTCGATCATGAGCTCGGCGTGGCGGTAGACGCCCTCGGCTACTTCGCGCAGGCCCGGACGGTGGCGCTGGTCGCTTCCTTCAAACGCGGCTTGGAGGTCGCCGAAGAGCCACGGGCGACCTTGGCAACCGCGGCCCACTACGACGCCGTCGATCCCGGTTTCGCGCACCATGCGGACTGCGTCTTCGGCGGACCAGATATCCCCGTTGCCCAGGACGGGAATGTCCGGGAGGGCTTCGCGCAGGCGTGCGATGGCGGACCAGTCGGCCTGGCCGGAGTAGAACTGCGCGGCTGTGCGGCCGTGGAGCGCGACGGCGGCAACGCCCGAATCGCGGGCGATCCGGCCGGCGTCGAGGTACGTGAGGTGGTCCTCGTCAATGCCCTTGCGCATCTTGATGGTCAGCGGGACGTCGCCCTTGGAGGCTTCCTTGACAGCCGTCTGGACGATCGAGGTGAAAAGGTCGATCTTCCAGGGGAGGGCGGATCCGCCGCCGCGCCGGGTGACCTTGGGCACGGGGCAGCCGAAGTTGAGGTCGATGTGGTCCGCCCGGTCTTCTTCGACGAGCATGCGCACTGCCTGGCCAACGGTGACGGGGTCCACGCCGTACAACTGCACGGAACGGACTTTTTCATCGTCGTCATGGGAGATGATGCGCAACGATTCCGGGGTGCGCTCCACTAAGGCACGGGAGGTCACCATCTCCGCCACGTACAGGCCGCCGCCGTATTCACGGCACAGCCGACGGAAGGCCGAGTTGGTGATTCCGGCCATCGGGGCGAGGATCACTGGGGTGTCCACCGTGATCCGGCCGAGCTGCAGCGGGGGCAGTTCGAGCTTGGGCGAAGGGGGCGTTGCTACTACAGTCACCCGTCCATTGTCTCAAAGCGGGGCAAATCGACGGGACGGTCGAATACGTGCCTGGCCGCTAGAGCAGCCAGCCGTTGTCTTCGGCGATCCGCACGGCCTCGGCACGTGTACGGCCGCCGGTCTTGGCCATCGCGGCGGACAGGTAGTTCCGGACGGTCCCTTCGGAAAGCATTGCCGACTTCGCGATGTCGGCTACCGTTCCGCCGTCGTACGCTGCCTTGAGCACCTCCCCCTCGCGTTCGGTCAAAGGGCTGTCTCCCGCGGTCAACGATTCCGCGGCAAGCACCGGGTCCACCACCCTGAGCCCTTGGTGTACGCGGCGTACCGCTTCGGCCAGTTGCCGGGCGGGCGTGTCCTTGACGACGAATCCGGAGGCGCCGGCCTGCATGGCGCGCTTGAGGTAGCCGGGCCGTCCGAAGGTGGTCACCATGAGGACCCGGCAGGACGGCGCGGCCCGCCGCACGGCGGCTGCCGCGCTGATCCCGTCCAGGCCAGGCATGTCGACGTCGAGCATTGCCACGTCGGCGGAGTGTTCGACGACGGCGGCCGCCACCCCTGTCCCGTCGCCCAGTTCGGCGACCACCTCGATGTCCGGCTCCAGCCCCAGCAACGCGGCCAATGCTCCGCGCACGAGCGCCTGGTCGTCTGCGATCACCAATCGGATACTCATACCTCCACCGCCAATCTGAACCCTCCCAGGTCGCTCGGGCCAATGCTGACCGTTCCCCCGGCGGCACCCACGCGTTCGCGGATCCCGGCCAGTCCGTTCCCGGAGCGGCCCCCGGAGGCCGGACCGACGCCGTCGTCCTCGACTAGAACGCTCGACGCCGTCAACCGGACGCGGCAGCGCGCGGCGCCGGAGTGCCGCACAACGTTGGTGACGCCTTCGCGCAGCACCCAGCCGAAGAGCTCCCGGTGACGCGCCGGAACCTGTTCGACGGTTCCCGGCAATTCGGCGTCGATCCCTGCCGATTCCAGGGCCGTCCGGGCGACTGCGAGTTCCGCCAGGACGTTGACGCCGCGGTAACCGGCCACCGTGGCGCGGACGTCGGCGAGCGCGCCACGGGCCAAGTCCTGCACCGCGGAGATCTCGGCGGCGGCCCGGTCGCGGGCCGGGTACTCGCCGGGGACGGTGTCCAGCATCCTGCCGGCCAATTCGGCCTTCACTGCTATGACGGTCAGGGAGTGCCCCAGGATGTCGTGCATGTCCCGGGCGACGCGGCTACGCTCCGCCGCCACGGCTGCATCGGCCAGTTCAGTCTGCGCTTCCCGGAGCCGTGCGGTCTGCCTGATCAGCCGCGCGAAGGCGGACATCATGAGGCCGAGGGACACGATGATCCCGGCCTGGAGCAAGGCCTGCTCCCCGTTGCCCGTCACCAACTGGGTGGTGAAGGAAGCGAGGGCCAATCCGACGATGAGGAAGAAATCCGCGCGCGGCGGAAGGGACGTCATGGCGATGGCGCAGGCCAGGAACGTCCAGGTCCACAAGGCTTCCCGTCCGATGATGAGGATCATCAGCCCGTTCAGCGCCAGCAGGATGAAGACGGACACGATCCCCGCCCGGACGCCCAGGCGCCAACTGATCTGTGGCAGGAAGACGTAGGCCGCGAAGAACACGATCAGGGACGCCGACGCCGCCGTTTTCCAGGCCAGCGGCTCGTCCACGGACCACACGATGTTCCACGTCGGCCAGGCCCAGAGCAGGATGGAGAGTCCCGCGCCGATGAACCAGCCCCGCGGCCCAGGACCGCGGAACATGGCACCGCGGAACATGTTGCCGACGAGCATGTCCCTGAAGGAGGTTCGGCTTTGGCTGCTGGTCATGGTGCCCACCCTAGCGGCCTGTTCAGACACGTTTCGTGTCGCGGCGGAACGCCATTGCAGCCCCGGCCACGAAGATCGCGAGCCAGATGAGGACGTTGACGATCCACGCCCAGTCGAACTCGCCGGTGATGGGGCTTCGGGCCAATTGCCCGATCCCGTACGCGGGCGTGAACTTGGCGATGTTCCCGAAGGTCTCCCCCATGATCTCGATCGGCATGAACAGTCCACCGAGCATGGCAAGGATGGCCAGGGCCGGGCCGAGGATCTGCATGACGTTCTGGCTCGGCATAAGGTATCCGACGAACAAACCGAGGGCCGCGAAGACCAGGGAACCCAGCCAAGCGACCAACCCCGCGGTCAGCCAGGTCTGGGCATCCATGGTGACACCTGCAAGGGCGCCGATGACGAACTGGGCCACGACGGCAACGAGGGACAGCGTGAGCGCGGCCATGGCCTTCACCGCGATGTACGCACCGGGCAGGAGGGGCGTGAGCCGAAGCTGGCGGCTCCACCCTTGGGCACGCTCCACCGCCACCTGGCTGCCGGCGCCCGTGGCGGCGGTCATCGCGGCATAGACCGTGAGGCTGATGAGGATGTACTGGCCGTAGCTGTGCCCGTTGGGCAGGAGCTTGTCCTTGTTGGACAAGCCGAAAATGAAGAAGAAGACGGCCGGCATGAATACCGTGAACATGATGGTCCGGCGGTTCCGGAGCATCCGCTTGATTTCGATCCACAGGAACGTGCGGTTGACCCCGCCGGCGGACGCTTTCCGTTCCTGGAGGACTGTTGCCGCGCTCATACGAGGTCTCCTTCAAAAGTGATGCTCGTGGATTCGGGCACCGCATCGTCTCCGGTGAGGGCCACGAAGGCCTCCTCGAGGTTGTTGGCCGCCACTTCCACGTCGTGGGCGCCCGTGTTGTTGAGCAGGAAGCGCACGACGGCGTCCGAGTCGCCCGTGCGGACGGTGAGGCGGCCGCCGTCGTAATCCATGCTTTCGACGGGCGGCATCCCGGCCAGGAGCCCGCGCTCTGCCGCCGGAAGCGAAGCCTTGACGGTTCGGCCCGAGGCAAGGTTCTTGATCTGGGCGGCGGTGCCGTCCGCCACGATGCTGCCTTGCCGGACCAGCACAATCCTGTCCGCGTAGGCGTCGGCTTCTTCGAGGTAATGGGTGGCGAAGATGACGGTCCGTCCGCGCTGGGCGTCGCTCCTGATCGCGGTCCAGAAGTCCCGTCGTCCCGCCACATCCATGCCGGTGGTGGGCTCGTCCAGGATCAGCAAACCGGGATCGGAGACGAGGGCCATGGCGAAGCGCAGCCGCTGCTGCTGGCCACCGGAACACTTCTCCACCTTGCGGTCGGCGATCTCCAGGATGCCCGCCCGCGCCAGGACTTCGTCCACGGGCCGGGAGGAATCGAACATGGCAGCGTTGAGCTGCACGGTCTCGCGGACGCTGATGTCCCGCAGCAAGCCGCCGGTCTGCATCACGGCTGCCACCTGGCCGCGGGCGATGGCTCCCCGGGGAGTGTGGCCGAAGATGGAGACGCTTCCCTGGTCCGGAGCGCTCAATCCTAGGATCATGTCGATCGTCGTGGTCTTGCCGGCTCCGTTGGGACCGAGGAACGCAACCACCTCCCCCGGTTGCACGGTGAGGTCCAGGCCGCGGACGGCGTGGACCTTCCCGAAGCTCTTGTGCAGTCCGGCGGCTTGGACGGCCGGCACACTCGCTGTTGTCATGACTCTCCTTGGCTTTGGTTTGCTCCACTACCCATCAAAGCCGGGATCCGTGTCCGGCGCCCGGGCGTGTGTCACCAATGAAGGATGACAAATGTCATCGGAGGCTAGCGGCGCTCGGCTTCCCTGCGTGCCCGCCTGGTCATGACGACGGCGGCAAGCTCGCCAGTATCGAAGGACTCGAAGGCATCGGTGGAACCGGCGTTTTCAAGCTCGCGGACCTTCCCGTCGTCGTCGAGAGCTGGCGCCGCATCCGCCGCGACGGCAGCCGCGAGCCGCCTCGGACCGGTCGCCTTCACCACCAGCACGGCGATCAAGGTGGTCACGGGGATGGCCAGCACCAGGCCGATGGAGCCCACCAGTGTACGGATGACTTCCTCGGACAACTCGGCACTCGTGAGGGCATCGACCAGCGGACGGTCGTACAGCATGACGATGATTAGGAGGGGTAGCGCTGCGCCGGCGTAGGCAAAGGCGATGGTGTAGACCGTGGAGGCGATGTGGTCCCGGCCGATCCTCATGGCCGAGGTGAACAGCTTTCGCGCGCCAGTCTCGGGTGCGAGCTCGTAGAGTTCCCACACGGCCGCGGACTGGGTGATCGTCACGTCGTTGAGCACTCCGAGCCCGGAAATGATCAGACCGCAGAGAATGATTCCGGAGAGCGAGATCTTGTCCGACATGTTCACGAGCGTGGCGCCCTCGCTGCTCGCGATCCCGGTCAGGTTGGCCGCATCCGTGGCCCAGGCCGCCAGCAGCGCCGTAATGCCGAGGCCGAAGATCGTACCCAGCAACGCGGTGGAGGTCTTGGCCGAGAATCCGTGGGCGAAATAGAGCACCCCCATCATGATGGCGGTGGAGCCGACCAAAGCCACGAGCAGCGGCGGCTTGCCTTCCACCAGTCCAGGAAGCATGAAGCTCACCATCACCACGTAGGCTCCGGCCAGCCCGAGGAGCGCCCTGAAGCCGCGCCAGCGCGCCACCGCAATGACCACCACGGCATACAGGATCGCCAGAAGTGCCATGGGAACGGTCCGCACGAAGTCGAGGAAAACGTACGACGGCGAGCCGTTGCCTGCCGCTGCGCCCTGCACCCCGGAGAGGTTCAGGTAGCGGATGCTGTCCCCCACTTTGACGCCGTGGGACTTGGCCACGTCCGGGTTGATGACCACTTTCACCGGGCTGCCGCCGTTATCCGGTTGCGTGGACGCGAAGGTGCATTGGGAGCCCTGCGGCTGTGCGCCGCTGCTTTGGTTCGTGCCGTTCGTACTCGGCGCCTGCGTACCTTGCGTGCAGCTTTCCTGAGTAACCGCCTGGATCTTGCCCGTATCGAACGTCACCCCGGGAGCGGCCGTGTAGGGGCTCGCGAACGTGATGCCCTCTTTGCTCCCCGATGGCCACATGACCACCATGGCAACGATCGTGAGTACCGCGATCGGAGCCAGCACGGCCACGAGGAGCCAGTTGGCCCGCCTGCGTGACGCGAGCGCCGTCGGGCTTGGCTCGAAATGCTCTGCGTGTCCGTGTGAATGGCCGTGACCCATTAGCTGCAAAACCTCATGCCCACAAGCCTACGTGGGGCAGCGCTGTGTCCCACCCAACTAGCTCGCAGTTGGTGTCGTTATGAGGGCTCAGAACGACAACAAATGCGTGGGCCCACGCCGCCAGGGTTCCCTGGCCGAGCTTGCGAGGCGAGGGTGGCGGTGGGGATCAGTTGGGCTCGCTTGATACCCGGGTGCTCAGGCGGGTTTGATGTTTTGGTTGACGTGGAAGAGGTTTCCTGGATCGTACTTGCCCTTGATGGCTTGCAGCCGCTCGTAGTTGACCCCGTAGTTGTCACTGATCCTGCTCTGGTCTTCCGCATCCATGAAGTTGATGTAGCCGCTGGCAGCAGAGTGCGGACGGAGCGCCTCCGCGTAGTTGCGGGCCCAGGCAATGTTGGCTTCGTTGTCCGCGGGGTCCGGCCATTGTGCCGCGATCACCGGGGCGAACTTCATGCCGCGGTTCGCGAAGGCGGTGTCCTGGGCTCCGACCCGGGCCGCCGCGCCGTCGATCGGGTAGACATGGACGGCGGTGTTGAGGCTGGTCACCGTGGACCCGAACTCCGCATGCGCACCAATGACGCCATCGTTGAGTTCACTGATGAAGTTGGCTTTCCAGTATCCTTGCAGCCCCTTGGGATTGAGCCCGTCAAATGCCACGTTGAGTGCCGGGTACGGCATCGGGGTGATCAGGGATCCGGCTACGGGTGCGGCTTCGAGGAACGGCGCCCAGCGGGATTCGCCTTCGGCCATGTCTCCCGTCCACATCCCGACCACGACGCACACTGGCTTGCCGTGCCATTCTTCGGGAAGGAACGGCACCGGCGGGCCTTGATGGAAGCCGAGGAACGCGCCGAACTCTTCGGGAGCGGAGTCCATGTAATCCCGGTAGAACTTCGCCACCGTCTCGGTGTTCTCCGCTCCGTAGATGACAATGCCCACATGGACCATGTCCACCGGGTGCAGCTTGTACTCCAGCGACGTCACCACACCGAAATTTCCCCCGCCACCCCGCAAGGCCCAGAAGAGATCCTCGTTCCGGGTTTCGCTCGCAGTCAGGAACTTGCCGTCCGCAGTCACCACGTCGGCGGAGATCAAGTTGTCACAGGACAGGCCGTGCTTGCGGGCAAGATAGCCGATGCCGCCACCCAGGGTCAGGCCTGCGATGCCGGTGGATCCCACAATCCCGCCAGTGGTAGCGAGTCCGAAGGCGTGGGTGGCGTGGTTGAAATCTGCCCAGGTTGTTCCCGCCTCGGCACGGGCCGTACCGGCGTCGGGGTCAACACGGACCCCGGTACGGTTGACGAAATCTATGACAAGGGCATCGTCCCAGGTCCCGAAACCGGGGGCGCTGTGGCCGCCGCCGCGGATAGCCAATGGCAGGGAATTGTCCCGGGCGAAGTTCACGCTCGCGATGACGTCCGCCACTTGGGCCACCCGGACGACTCCCGCCGGACGCTTGTCGATCATCCCGTTAAAGACGGCACGGGCGGAGTCATAGTCAGGATCGCTGGGAGTGACGAGTTGCCCACGGAGCTGTTCACGGAGTCCGTCGAGGGCTGTTCCATTCATGGGTGTTACCGCCGATTCTCTTCATGAGACCGGATTCGTTCCACCCGCCGCTACCCCACCAGAGCAACCGCCGGGGCTTACGTCGTCATGCCTACACCCAGGGCAGCGGCGCCGTCAAGGGTTCACCCAACTGGCTCGCAGTTGTTGTCGTTATGAGGGCTCAAAACGACAACAACTGCGAGTCAGTTGGGCCAGCCGCAAGCTATTCGCTGACCACCAGGGTGTCCGCACCGCGGAGCTTCGCCTTGCCCTGCTCGAGCAAGGGATCGACGACGGCGCACACGGCCGTCATGGAATCGTCCACTTCAAGGAGCACGGGGTGCTGGTAAGCAATAAGCGCCAGCAGGTCGCGGACCGCCTCCCGCGCCTCGTCATCCGGCAAAAGCGGGTCGTGGCCAAGGAACACTTCCGAGGGCTCGTCCGAGCTGCCCTGGGCATAGCTGATGGCGAAGGCCTGCAGCTTGCCCTTGCGGGTGGCCGGAACGCCGGCGCCAAAGGCACTCGCCTTGGGCGCTCGCAGCACGACGGCTCCGTGGGCCCCTGTCAGATCGTCGAGGAACAGCCGCTGCACGGTGGGGATGCCCAGCTCGCCGGGGTTGTCCCAGTGGTGCACGGCTGTGTAGTACCGGCCGACGACGTCGCTCAGTTCCACCGATCCCGTGGCGAGGTCCTCCACCCGCTCGGAAGCGGCTTCTTCGGAGCCGTCACCAAACACAGGCAGCCTGAGCGGCTCGGGATCCACCACCACAAGCCGGGAACGCTGGATGGGTGCAAGCCCTGCCCACTCGGCGAAGGCGGCACCGGCCGTGCCGGGCTCCACTTTGCTGCGCAGCTTGGTGACGCCCGACGGCGACTGCCCGGCTTCGCGCCGCAGCATGGTCAGGAGCGTGGCCCCGATCCCGCTCCGGCGGTGGTCCTTGGCAACCTCGATGTAGGCCCAGAGACGTTCCGCGTGCAGGGACGCCTCGTGGACCACCCCCGCGGCCACCGGAATTCCGATGCCGTCAACGACGTCTTCCGCCACGATGCACCGGCGCCAAGGCTGGCCCTGGCCGCTGTTGCTCGACGGCGCAAGGGCGGCGCGGAATTGCTGGGCCGGCAGGGTCTCCGGCCCACCCCACATTTCCAGGAGCGCGAGGTCGTCGCCCTCACGCCATTCGCGGTACTCGATGGACACGCTTAGGCGCCGATCAGTCGTGCGGCCAGGTAGCCCTCCACCTTGTCCAGGGACACACGTTCCTGGCTCATGGTGTCGCGCTCACGAATGGTGACGGCCTGGTCATCGAGGGTGTCGAAGTCCACGGTGATGCAGAACGGGGTACCGATCTCGTCCTGGCGACGGTAGCGGCGGCCGATGGCGCCGGCGTCGTCGAAGTCGATGTTCCAGTTCTTGCGCAGCTGGGTGCCCAAGTCCTTGGCTTTCGGGGACAGGTCCTCGTTGCGGCTCAGGGGCAGCACGGCTGCCTTGACCGGCGCCAGGCGCGGGTCAAGCTTCAGGACGGTACGGACGTCGACGCCGCCCTTGGCGTTGGGTGCCTCGTCTTCCGTGTAGGCGTCCACAAGGAAGGCCATGAAGGAGCGCGTCAGGCCGGCGGCCGGTTCAATGACGTACGGCGTGTAGCGCTCGTTGGTGGCCTGGTTGAAGTAGCTGAGGTCCTGACCGGAGGCCTTCGAGTGGGTGGAGAGGTCGAAGTCGGTGCGGTTGGCGATGCCCTCGAGCTCGCCCCACTCGGAGCCCTGGAAACCGAAGCGGTACTCGATGTCCGTGGTGCCCTTGGAGTAGTGGCTGAGCTTGTCCTGCGGGTGCTCGAAGAAACGCAGGTTCTCCGGCCGGATGCCCAGATCGGTGTACCAGGACATGCGTTCTTTCATCCAGTACTGGTGCCATTCCTCATCCGTGCCCGGCTCGACGAAGAATTCCATTTCCATCTGTTCGAACTCGCGGGTGCGGAAGATGAAGTTGCCCGGCGTGATCTCGTTGCGGAAGGACTTGCCGATCTGGCCGATGCCGAACGGCGGCTTCTTGCGGGACGTGGTGAGCACGTTGCTGAAGTTGACGAAGATGCCTTGCGCGGTTTCCGGGCGCAGGTAGTGCAGGCCTTCTTCGCTGGCCACGGGGCCCAGGAACGTCTTGAGCAGGCCGGAGAACTCCTGCGGTTCGGTCCACTGGCCGCGGGTGCCGCAGTTGGCGCAGGCGATGTCCTTGAGGCCGTTTTCGGCGGGACGGCCCTTCTTTTCCTCGTACTCTTCCTCGAGGTGGTCGGCGCGGTAGCGCTTGTGGCAGGAAAGGCACTCGACCAGGGGGTCGGAGAACACCTCGACGTGGCCGGAGGCTTCCCATACCTGGCGGGGCAGGATCACGGAGGAATCCAGGCCCACCACGTCTTCGCGGCCGCGGACAACGCTCTGCCACCACTGGCGCTTGATGTTTTCCTTGAGCTCGGCACCGAGGGGGCCGTAGTCCCACGCGGACCGGGAGCCACCATAGATTTCACCGGCCTGGAACACGAAGCCCCTCCGCTTGGAGAGGGAAATGACCTGGTCGAGGACGGATTTTGCTGCCATGGGTACTCCAATGTTCTACAGGGCCGCTGGGTGCGGTCCGTGGTTGTGCGCGAAGGTAATGCTGTGCAGGAAGCTGCGTGTCCTAGCCTACCGGCCTTTGGCCGCTGTCCTGCCTCAGGGACTGGCCCGAATGGCGCTTGGCGGGACGGCGGGGAGAGAGCGCGCCCTTCGGCCAAGGCAGCGTGGCAACGATGATGGCGAACAGGGTCAGCAAGGTGCCAAGGATCGTGGGGAAAGCCACCACGGTTCCCGGAGCCGGCAGGACCAGGTCAAGCGCGAGGGATCCGAGCAGCTGCCCGGCAATCATCCCCAGCCCCGTCACCAAAACACCGAGGCTGCGGACCAACAAAGCAGCCAGGCCGATAAAGACGCACCCCATCGGGCCGCCCACGTAATACCACCACTCAGCAGGAAGGGCGTGCCCGGGACCAAGCAACGACACCTTGATGAGCCAGGCGATCCAGAGAATGACCGTTCCGGCCACGAAATTCACCAGCGTCGCGGCGATGGGGCTGCCGTAGTGCACCGTGGCAGTCCCGTTCATGGCTTGTTGGAAACTCATGAGGCAACCCGCCACGACTGGCAACAGGATCGGGAACAGCAAGGACCCGACGTCGGCCGCAGCCCCGAGGCGCGGCGACACGGCCCAGGCGACGGCGGCGATCGTCAGGATGCTTCCCAAAATCCTGACCCCCGTGATCGAGCGTTTCCCGCCGGGACCGATGCCGAGCCGGTCCACGAACAGGCCGCTCATGGTCTGCCCTGTGATCACGGCTACCGTGAACAACGCGACTCCAAGAAGGCCAATGGTGAACGATTGGGCAATCACGTAGAGGGCGCCGATCCCGCCAGCCACCACATAGAACCGCGGAAAGCTGCGCTCCTTGACGGCAGGCACTATCCGGCGCAAACCAGCGCGGCCTTTCGGCAGCGCAAGGCCGATCACGGCGATCAGTACCAGCCCGGTAGTGAAGCTGACGACGGCGGCCGCCACGCCGTCGTCGAGCTTTGCCCCCAGCGCACTGTTGATCCGGCCTTGGACCGGAAGCAGCGTACCGTTGGCCACCGCGAGAAGCAGGCCGGTGAGCAACGGACGGGAGGTGCTTCGGATGGCGGGACGGGACGATTGCGGCATTTTCACCACCTTACTTCAGGCATCATTGCTTGTATGAGCAACCCGGAAATCGAAGAAATCCCCATCCGCGACGACATGATCCGACTCGGCCAGCTCCTGAAGCTCGCCAACCTGGTGGAGGACGGCGTGGAAGCCACGGAACTCATCAAGAACGGCCTGGTCAAAGTCAACGGCGAGATCGACGATCGGCGCGGCCGCCAACTCCATGTCGGCGATACGGTGACCGTCAACGGACAGACGGTGCGGATCGCGGCCGCTTCCTAGGGCAACGCGGGGTCACTTACGGCCTATAACGTACCTCGGAATGGGCCGTAAGTGACCCCGCGTTGCTACGAGAGGACCTTGTGCTCCAGGAATTCGCCAACGTGGCCGATTTCCTGCTGGTTGATGCCGTGCCACATGCCTGTGTAGAGCACCTTGGTGAGGTCTGTGTGCTTTCGGACCCAGTCCATGGTGTATTCGATCTTGTCCGGGGTGATAACAGGATCCTGCTGGTCCCGTCCCCAGAAGAGCGGCACGGAACCGTCCAGTTCGGCGTCGCGGAATGCGGGGTCCGCATCGGCGTCGACGGCGAAGCCTGAAAGCCCGACGACGGCGGCAAAGTCCGCCGGGCGCTGCCGCAACAGCGAGGTGGCCATGGCCATGCCCATGGAAAACCCGAGAAGCGTCACCGAGCTGTGGTGGGACTTGAAGGAGTCCAACCAGGAAAATACATACTCCGCGGCGTCCTTGACGGCATCGAGGGAATAGTCGATGGACGCCGTGAGCGGGAACCACGTGAAGCCCGGGCCCGTCGCGATCGGCGCACGGAGCGAAGCGACGACGAAGTCCTGGGGCAACAAGCCTGCAAGGCTGAAGAGGTCCTGCTCGTTGGACCCGTAACCGTGCAACAGAACCAGCAATGGCTTGCCAGCCCGCTCCTCCTCTTCGTGGGACCACAAAACGACCGGGGCAGGAAAGGCGGAAGCTTGACTCATGGGACTATTCTTGCAGTTACCCATGAGTAACAAGCTACGGGCGCGTGGCGTTGCAGCAAGAGGCAGGATATGGACGTGAGTGACATTGATCCCACGGTGGGACCAAAGCCGGACGAAAGGATTCATCCGTGGACCCGCTATGTGGCATTGGGTGATTCCTTTACCGAAGGGATCGGCGACCCCGAGCCCAACAACCCCGGGGGACATCGCGGCTGGGCCGACCGCGTAGCCGAGGAACTGAGCCGGGGACACCGGGATTTCGCCTACGCCAACCTGGCCATCCGCGGGCGGTTGCTCCAGCAGATCCTCGACGAACAACTTGGCCCGTGCATGGACCTCAAGCCGGACCTCGTGAGCATCTCCGCAGGCGGCAACGACCTCATCCGTCCCGGCGGCGATCCCGACGCCTTGGCCGAGAAACTCGATGCCGCAGTGCAGACCCTGAGTTCCGACGGCGCCACCGTGGTTCTCTTCAACGGTCCGGACACCGCGTCATCGGTCCTCGGCCGGATCCGCGGCAAAGTGGCCATCTACAACGAAAACCTCCGCACGGTGGCCGCCCGCCACGATGCCGTGATCGCCGATATGTGGTCCCTGCGGCAACTCTCCAACTCCCAGATGTGGGACGAAGACCGCCTGCACTTCTCGCCGCTCGGCCATCACACCATCGCGGCGATGGTCCTCGATTCACTCAATGTGCCCCACAACCTCGAGCCGCTGTTCCCCAAGCCGCTCCCCCAGCGCAGCTGGCGCGAGGCCCGCTCGGGCGACCTCGTATGGGCCCGGGAGTATTTTGTCCCGTGGGTCATCCGCCGGATCCGGCACCGCTCCTCCGGCGACGGCATCCTGCCGAAACGCCCGACGCCGGGACCCGTCTTCGGTCCTGCCGACACCATCCTGCCCCGGAGCTGAACCGGAGCCGTGTGGGTCACAGGGAGCGGGGCTAAGCTGGTGAAAGACTAGGGAGGCCCTCCACCGTGAACAATGTGATCTTCTGGATCATCGTCTGCTCTTGGCTGATTCCCATGGGGATCCGCATGTACAACCGATCGCGCCAGCGCAGGCTCCGGGACTTCCCTCCGCAGGATTACCCCGGGCAGCCCTATCCTCCACAGCACTACCCCGTCGGATACCCGGAGCAACCCCCGGTCATCTTCCCGGCTGAGCCGCAACCCCCGGTGGGAATGCCCGCACCTCAGGCCGCTCCGCCGTCGTCGGCTACTCCGCAAGCGAACAGCGCGCCCCAGCCGGACAGCGCGCCGCAAGGCTACCGGGCACGGAAACTGGCCGAACTCGACCAGGAGTACAGCGACGGGAAAATTGCCATGGAGGACTACATGAAGCTCCGCCAGGAGATCATGAACGGCTGATTCAGCCGAAGAACGCCTCCCGCAGCTGGGGGCCGAGCTGGCCGATCTCGGTGAGGAAACCGTCGTGCCCGATGGGCGCCTCGATCACATGAACGGGGACTTCTCCGGGCAAGGCCTTGGCCAGCTCGTGCGATTGTTCCGGGAAATAGAGCCGGTCCGAGTCCACCGAGGCAACGAAGAACTTCGCCGTGGCCACGGACAACGCGTCCTCCAACGAGCCCCGGCCGCGAGTGATGTCGTGGCTCATGAGCGCCTCGGTGATGGCGATGTAGCTGTTGGCGTCGAAGCGCTGGACCAGCTTTCGTCCCTGGTGGTCGAGGTAGCTCTCCACCTGGTAGCGGCCCCGGTCCCCTAAGGCCGCAGCCTGCAGGGGCGCCTCGCCGCCTTGGGCGTTCCTGCCGAAGCGGAAGTCCAGTTCATCCGCCGAACGGTAGGTGATGTGGGCGATCCGCCGGGCGAGGGCCAGCCCCGCCTCGGGCGCGGCCTGGCCATAGTAGTCGCCGCCCTTGAAGTCGGCGTCCTGCCGGATGGCGAGCGTCTGGGCCTGCGCGAACGCAATCTGTTCGGCAGTGCTGTACGCCCCGATCGAAATCACGGCACATCGCTTGACGCGGTCCGGATAGCTGACGGCCCATTCCAGTGCGCGGGCACCGCCCATGGACCCGCCCACCACGGTGTGCCAGCTGTGGATCCCCAAGGCGTCGGCCAGCCGGGCTTCGGCTACAGTGCTGTCCCGCAAGGTCACAAGCGGGAAGCGGGAGCCCCACGGCTTGCCGTCAGGAGCGCTCGACGACGGCCCGGTGCTGCCGTAGCAGCCTCCCACGATGTTGACGGAGACCACGAAGTAGCGGTCCGTGTCGATGGTGGCGCCGGGACCAACGAGTTGCTCCCACCAGCCTTCTTCGTCGCTCTCGCCACGGGCCACATGGGTGCTGCCGGTCAGTGCATGCTCCACGAGGACGGCGTTGGAAGCGTCGGCGTTGAGCCGGCCCCAGGTCTCGTACGCAAGGACGACCTCAGGGAGGAAACCCCCGGCCTCCAGTTCGAGCCCTCCTACGGAAACATACTTGAGGGTTCCGTCCTGGGTACCTGAAAGGGGTATGGCTGTTGCAGCAATTGTCATTCGTCGACACCTCACATCGCGCTTGCCCGCCGCCAACACAGCGAAGGGCCAGGTCTTCACCCGGGGCACCCCGCCGCGAAAGGAGGGTTGCCGGCCAGCAAGCCGGGGCTGTCGCTGGCACTCATGACCTATGGGAAGAGTCTAGGAAAACCGGACCCCTTCTGACGAAGATTATGACAGCTTTGTGACACTTGGCCGCGTTTTGTTCACGAAGCCGGGGTTGTGGATGTCTGAAATTGAAGAGACGGGTGATGCCTGTGTGACTGGAGATAGAATTGGGCGCAGCAGTCTGCATCCTTCGGATGTCTCCGCCGCCACTGTGCGTCACAGGAAGATTGAAGCTCGTGAAAAAGCCATCCGGCGTCGTTCCAATAGCCCTGTTCTTGCTGGTATCAGGTTTCACCGTGGGAGTGCCGCTGCCGGCGCACGCCGACACGACTCCGGCAGCACGCGAAGACAGATACGTGGTCCACTACGCCGAAGGCACCGACGTTGACGGGAAGACCGCGGAGCTGCGCTCGCAGGGAGTCTCGGTGGACAAAACGTTCACGCATGCCGTGAAGGCCGCGGTCGTCACGGCGACGCCAGCGAAGGCCGCTGCGTTGGCGAAGTCGAGCCACGTGGCATCGGTCGAGCGGGACACACCGGTTCGGATTTCGGACACCCAAGCGCCGGCACCCTGGAACCTCGACCGGACCGATCAGCGCACCCTCCCTTTGTCCGGGAGCTACACCCCGCCTTCGAGCGGCGCCGGGGTTCAGGTCTACATTGTGGACAACGGGGTGCTTGGCACCCATGTGGACTTCGGCGGTCGGGTGACCGCGGGGTGGAGTGCCTTCTCGGGGCAGCCCGCCAATGCCCCCTGCACCGATCCGGCAATGCCCGACGCCGGCCACGGGACGCACGTAGCAGGCATCACGGCCGGCAGCACCTACGGCATGGCCAAGTCGGCAACCATCGTGCCGGTGCGGGTCCTTGGTTGCGACGGTACGGGATACTCCTCCGACGTCATAGCCGGCCTCGATTGGATGGTCCAGCAGCACCAGCCCGGCCAACCCGCCGTCGCCAACCTCAGCCTCTCCGGACCTGCGAACCAGAGCCTGGACGACGCTGTCCAGGGCGCGATCAATAACGGCATTACCGTCACCTTGGCGGCCGGCAATTCCAGCACGGACGCGTGCACGCTGTCCCCCAGCCGAGTGCCTGCCGCGATCACGGTGGCCGCGAGCGACAGCTTCGACCGGCAGGCATCGTTCTCCAACTACGGTCCCTGCGTCGACCTGTACGCACCAGGAGTCCAGATCACCTCGGATTGGCAGACGTCAAATACCGCAACGGCTGTCCTGAACGGAACCTCGATGGCCTCTCCGCATGCGGCAGGAGCGGCCGCGATGCTCCTCGCCATGCATCCCTCGTGGAGCCCCGCGCAGGTCTCGGCAACGTTGACCGTCGGCGCAACAGCCGGAATAGTCCAGTCGACCGGAAACTGCATGCCTAACCGGCTGCTGTACGTCAGCCCGTCGCTCTTTTCGCCGTCGCAAGACCCGTTGGGCGGATTTGCGGCTACAACCCCCTGCAGGCAGCTTGACACGCGGGACGGGACCGGTGGCGTCAACGGGCCGGTCGCCCCCGGACAGACGATCAGCGTCAAGGTTGCGGGACGCGGCGGCCTCCCGGCGACCGGAGTTTCCGCTGTCGCAATGAACATCACGGTGGCCAACCCGACGTCGAACGGCTTCATCACCGCGTACGCCGGCGGAACAAATCGTCCGGCGACCTCGAACCTGAATTTTGCCCCAGGGCAGATCGTCCCGAATTTCGCGATCACGCCGGTGGGGTCCGATGGCACGATTTCCTTCACGAACAGCTCCAACGGCACGGTCCAGCTCATCGCCGACATCACCGGTTACTCCCTCACGCCTGGCGCGTCGCCCGCTCCCGGGACGTTCTCCGCCCAGGCCCCGTTCCGGCAGCTGGATACCCGTGACGGCACCGGCGGCGTCGGCGGACCCGTTACCCCCGGACAGACCATCAACGTCAAAGTCACAGGCCGCGGCGGTATTCCCTCTTCCGGTGTTTCCGCCGTCGCGATGAACATCACGGTGGCCAATCCCTCGTCGTTCGGCTTCATCACCGCTTACGCAGGCGGGACTCCGCGTCCGAACGCCTCGAACGTGAATTACGCGGCGGGACAGATCGTTCCGAATTTCGCCATTACGCCGGTCGCTCCCGACGGGACGATTTCATTCACGAACACCTCCGGCGGAACCGTCCAGATCATCGCCGATACCTCGGGCTATTACCTTGCGGGCACACCGTCAACCGCCGGGGCGTTTTCCGCGCAGGCCCCGTTCCGCCAATTGGATACCCGTAACGGCACCGGCGGGATCAACGGACCTGTTGCCCCCGGACAGACCATCAACGTCAAGGTCGCGGGACAGGGTGGCATTCCAGCGTCCGGTGTTTCCGCTGTCGCGATGAACATCACCGTGGCCAACCCGACGTCGTTCGGGTTCATCACCGCCTACGCCGGAGGAAGCCCGCAGCCGAGCACCTCGAACGTGAACTACGCGACGGGACAGATCATCCCGAACTTCGCCATTACGCCCGTTGCTCCGGACGGTACGATTTCCTTCACCAACAACTCCAACGGCACAGTGCAGCTCATAGCCGACACTTCCGGGTACTACATCGCGGGCTAACCGCGAGATGGGGCGCCCACCGGAGTGGGCGACCCATCACGGAACGAACCGGCGGCTGGCCTAGCTGCCCTTGGCCGCCCGGAATCCTGACTCGAGGTCCGCGAGGATGTCGTCGATGTGCTCGATCCCGACGGACAGCCGCACCAGTCCCGGGCTCACGCCGGCCACGGCCTGCTGTTCAGGCGTCAGCTGGCTGTGCGTCGTGGACGCGGGGTGGATGACCAGGGAACGGACGTCGCCGATGTTTGCCACATGGGAATGCAGCTCCAGGGCGTCCACGAAGCGCTTGCCGGCGTCGATCCCGCCCCGGATGGTGAAGGACACCACGGCGCCGGTTCCCCGTGGCCCGTACTTCCGTCCTCGTTCGAACCACGGGCTGGATGGCAGCCCCGCATACGCGACCGATTCGACGTCGTCGCGCCCTTCGAGCCATTGCGCCACTTTGGTGGCGTTGTCCACGTGGCGTTCCACCCGCAGGCTGAGGGTTTCGATTCCTTGGGAGATCAGGAAAGCGTTGAACGGTGAAACTGCCGAGCCGAGGTCGCGCAAAAGCTGGACCCGGGCCTTGAGGATGTAGGAGAGGTTCGCGCCGAGGGCACCGTCCTTGCCGAGGTCGCGGGCATAGACCAGGCCGTTGTAGCTCGGGTCCGGGGTGTTGAAGTTGGGGAACCGCTCGGGGTCCTTGCCGAAATCGAAGTTGCCGGAGTCCACGATGACACCGGCAATGGCGGATCCGTGCCCGCCCAGGTATTTGGTGGCCGAATGCACCACGATGTCAGCGCCCCACTCGATGGGCCGGATCAGGTAGGGCGTGGCGAGGGTGTTGTCCACGACGAGCGGGACTCCAGCCTCGTGCGCGGCGCGGGAGACGCCTTCGATGTCCAAAACGTCCTGGCGGGGGTTGGAGACGACTTCCGCGAAGAACAGCTTGGTGTTTGGCTGCACGGCCTCGCGCCAGTGGTCGAGGTTGTCCGGGTCCTCGACGAAGGTCACCGAGATTCCGAATTTCTTCAGCGTATGCGCCAGCAGGTTGTAGGTGCCGCCGTAGAGGCTCGGGCTGGCCACCACGTGGTCACCGGCCTCGGCGACGTTGAGGATGGCGAACGTTTCCGCGGCCTGGCCGGAGCTCAGCAGGAGCGCGGCCACGCCGCCTTCCAGGCTCGCAATGCGCTGTTCCACAGCATCCTGCGTGGGGTTGCCGATCCGGGTGTAGATGGGCGCCAGCTCGGCGAGCGCAAAGCGGTTGGCAGCGCTTTCCGCGCTGGGAAACACGAACGAGGTGGTCTGGTAGATGGGGAGTGCCCGGGCTCCGGTGGCGGAGTCCGGCTCCTGGCCGGCGTGGATCTGGCGCGTTTCGAATGACCATCCTTGGGACATGCGGACTCCTGGTTGTCTGGGCTCTTGCCGTGCTTCAGCTTGCCGGGCCGAAGTATTCAGCCTGCCGGCGTTCGGTTGCCGCCAGTCTAGGGATGGTGTTGCGGGCTCCGGAAGCTTTGTGACGAACACAGTAGTTTTCGGTCCCGGCGCGTCCTGAAGTGACTCTGAGCTGCCTTTTCGATACATCCCACCTTGGTTAGGCTTGACTTAGCTGAGAGCTCCATCACAAAGTGCCAAGATGAAGCCATGCGCATGGATCACGTCTCTTACGCTTGTGAACGAGATGGCCTTTTGGCCACCACCGAGCGGATTTCCGCAGCATTGGGAGTGGACGCAGTCCGGGGCGGAGTGCACCCGCGCTTCGGTACCCGGAACATGATCATTCCCCTTGCTGACCACAAATACCTGGAAGTTGTCGAGGTCCTTGACCACCCGGCATCCGACAAGGCACCTTTTGGACAAGCCGTCCGTGCACGCTCCGCCGCGGGAGGTGGTTGGATGGGCTGGTGCGTCGCTGTGGACGACCTGAGCCCGTTCGAACAGCGGCTTGGACGCGCCGCCGTTCCTGGCAACCGCAAGTTCCCGGACGGCCGCGAACTCGTCTGGTCGCAAATCGGCATCCTGGGGCTCATCGCCGATCCCCAGGTTCCCTACTTGCTGCGGTGGGAGGGCGACCCTGCACTTCACCCGTCCCTCGTCTACCCAAGCGACGTCAAGATGTCCAGCCTCACCATCGCCGGCTCCGCGGAGCGTGTCACCGAGTGGCTAGGGGAACCCGTGGAGAAGCCTCTCGAGGACGTTGCAGTCCAATGGATGGCTCCGCACGGAACGCCGGGAATCATGTCGGTAACGTTCGAAACCGCCAACGGAGCCGTCACCATCTGACGGACCATCGGGCCAGGAGTGCCCGGGAAAAACTTCGGCCGCCATATGCGGGTGCCAATGACGTCACCCCGCAGTGGCGGCCGAAACCTTTTAACGCGCTTCAGCCCAGCCCGATTGCCTTGCCGAAGACGCTGAAGCCGACGAACGCCACGATGTCCAGGAGAGCATGGGCCACCACCAGCGGCATGACCCTCTTGGTCTTGGTGTAGATCCAGCCGAACACGAGGCCCATGACGGCATTGCCGATGAAGGGCCCGAAGCCTTGGTACAGGTGGTAGCTGCCGCGAAGGAGCGCGCTGAGCACGATCGCCAGCGTGGTGCTCCACCCGAACTTCCCGAACCGGTCCAGAAGGTAGCCCACCACGATGACTTCTTCGACGACCGCGTGCCGCACCGCGGAGAGGACCAGGACGGGCACTGTCCACCAGTAGGAGTCCAGGCCGCTGGGGATGATCGCCGTCGTAATCCCGAGGGCGCGGCCGGCCGCGTAGAGGCCCAGCGACGGGATCCCGATCAGCGCGGCGAGGCCCAGTCCTTGCAACGCGTCACGGCCCGGGCGGGCGAAGTTGAAGCCCAGCCGGGTGAAGCCCGAGGGACTCTCCGCGGTTTGGCGGTGCAAGGACAGGAAGTAGAACACCAACACCACCGGGACCAGGGCGAACGCGATGTCCAGCAGCTGGTAGGTGAGATCGAAGTACTCGCGCGTGCTCTGCGAGCGGTTGAGCGTGGACGTCGCATGGGCCAAAGGCCCTTGGGTCATCTTGTCCAACAACTGCACCACGGAGTACACGGCCGATTGGCCCAGGGACAGGCCAAGGACGATCAGTACTTCGGCGCGCAACCGGCGCGTTGAGGCTAGGAGCATGCTCCTATCTTGCCTTCATTTGCCTGAGGTTTCCCCTGAGGCGGGTCCACCAGTGTCCGCCTGCGCGGGCCGGGCCACTCCTGAGCCTATGCTTGGTGGGATGAGCGCGCCAGCACGAATCTTCATGATCCGGCACGGCCAGTCCGCCGCCAACGCCGACACTTCCATCTACAACCGTGTGCCCGATTACCGCATCCCGTTGACGGAGCTTGGCGTAGAGCAGGCACGGGCTGCGGGTGAGGCGCTGCGCAGGAAGCTCGACGGCGAACCCGTATGCGTTTACGTCTCTCCGTACCTTCGGGCCTACCAGACCCTTGAGGCACTGAATCTGGGCAGCCTCACGGAAAGAGTCATCGAGGAGCCCCGGCTGCGTGAACAGGACTGGGCCAACTTCCAGATCGCCGGAGACATCGGGGACCAGAAGGAGCTCCGCAACCTCTACGGGCATTTCTTCTACCGGTTCCGCGAGGGCGAATCAGGCTCCGATGTGTACGACCGGATTTCGTCCTTCATGGAAACCCTGTACCGGCATTGGGAAAAACCCGACTACGCGCCCAACACCCTGCTGGTGACCCATGGCCTCACCATGCGGCTCTTCTGCATGCGGTGGTTCCACTGGTCGGTGGAGTACTTCGAATCGCTCAACAACCCGGGCAACGCGGAGCTACGGACACTGATCCGCAACGACCAGGACAAGTACGATCTGGACACGCCGTTCAGCCAGTGGGTGCAGCGCAGCACCGATGAAACCGTGCTGAACGCTCCCCCGATGGTCTTCTGACGGGCACTTATCGAAGCTAGTCGTCCTTGGCCACGATCACTTCGGTGCCGCTTGCTTCAAACGCAGCCTTGTCTTCTGCCGTGATGCCCGAATCGGTGATGAGCCGCCGGAAGTCGTACCCTGCCATTGCCGCGAAGGCACGCTTGCCGATCTTCGTGGAGTCGGCCAGGACATAGGAGTCGGTGGCACGCCGGGCCATGACGGTGTTCACCATCGCTTCTCCTTCGTCGGTGATGGTGGGCCCGATCTTGGGATCGACGCCGTTGACCCCGATGAAGGCGATGTCCAAGGCAACCTTCTGCATGATGACATCGGTGTAGGGCCCCACAAGTTCGTAGGAACGCGGGTTCAGGATGCCGCCGGTGACCATGATCTTGATGTTGGGGCGCACGGCAAGCTGGGCTGCGATGTTGATGGCGTTGGTGACCACCGTCAGCATGGGCCGGTTGGAGGGCGCGTTCAGGTCTTCGCGGGTAGAAAGCACCTGGGCCAAAGCCGTGTTGGTGGTGCCTCCGCTGAGTCCGATCACGGCCCCGGGCATGATGAGCTCCGAAGCGGCCAAGGCAATCTGCTGCTTGGCCTCGGCGTGGTCATCCCTGTTGTAGCGCCCCGGAAGTTCGTACGCCACGGATCCCGTGGTCGCACCCCCGCGGGTTCGGCTCAGGAGCCGCTGCTTGGCGAGGCTGTCCAGGTCACGGCGGGCCGTCGCCGGCGAGACGGCCAAGCGGGTCACGATATCCTCGACCTCAACATGCCCTGACTCGGCGAGGAGATCAAGGATGGCTGTCAGTCGATCGTTGCGGGTCATCACGAACCTTCCGGAAATTGGGACTAGTTCACTTTCGCGAACAGCGTCAGCAGACGTGCGGTTTCCAACACCAGGGCGTCACGTCCGGCCTTGATGTACTTGCGGGAGTCCACCACGGAAGGGTTGGCATCCAGGTACTCACGGACGGCGCGGGTGAAGAACCCGTTCAAGTGTGTGGATACGTTGATCTTAGTCATACCGGCCCGGATTGCCGCCACCAGCGTTTCATCTGCTACGCCGGAGGACCCGTGCAGGACGAGCGGCAGCCGGACGGCTTCCTTGAGCCGGGTGATCAGGGCCAGGTCCAGGGCTGCGCTGCGTTCGGTCATGGCGTGCGAGGAACCAACGGCGACGGCGAGGGCGTCGACGCCGGTGGCTTCCACGAAGGAACGGGCTTCGGCCGGATCGGTGCGGACCCCCGGGGCATGGGCACCGTCCTTGCCTCCCACCTTCCCGAGCTCGGCCTCGACGTAGACCCCGTGGTCCTGGGCGTAGGTGGCGACCCGACGCGTGACTTCGACGTTCGCGTCGTAAGGCAAGTGCGCGCCGTCGTACATGACGGACCCGAAGCCGAGGTCGACAGCCTGCAGGGCAAGTTCTTCGGATTCGGCGTGGTCCAGGTGCAGGGCCACGGGCACCGAAGAGTCCCGGGCAATGGACATGGCACCCCGGGCGATCGGTACGAGTCCGCCGTGGAAACGGACACAGTTCTCCGAGATCTGCAGGATCAACGGAACACCAGCCGACTCCGCCCCGGCAACCAGGCCTTCCGCGGTTTCGAGGTGGATGACATTGAAGGCGCCCTGTCCGATTCCGTTGGCCGTGGCGGTGTCCATGAGTTCCCGTGTACTGACGAGCGTCACAGGGTCTCCTTCCAGCTGAGAATGAGTTGGTCTTCGAGGTCCGCGTAGAGCGGCGAGATCTCGCCGGCGGCCGGCATGAGCACCGCGGCGGCGGACCAGGCTGTAGCCCGGCGGAGGATCGTGGGGATGTCGGTGATGCCGTCGGCGAGCGCGACGGCGGCCGCCGCCACTCCGGCGTCGCCGGCTCCTGTGGGGTTGCCGCTGAGTGGTTCCGGGAGCCGGGCGGCCCAGTACCCTCCGGGGGCGGCATGGTGGAACGCGAGCATGCCGTCGGCGCCGGCACTGACCAGGACCGTCTTGGCCCCGAGCCCGATCAAACGCTCTGCTGCTACGTCCAGGCTGCTTTCCCCTGTTGCTTCGAGGAGCTCGTGGTTGTTGGGCTTGAGGAGGTCCGCCCCGGCGCGTGCGGCGGCGATGATCCCGGGACCGGAGGTATCGACGACGGCGGGAATCCCGGCGTCGTGCGCCAGGCGCACCAGCGCCGGGTAGAAGTCGGCCGGCGCGCCGGGCGGCAGGCTCCCGGATCCGACAAGCACTCCCGCGCTTTGACCGTCCAGGGCGTCGACGACGGCGGCGGCCAGCGCCTGCCATTCTGACGGTTGGAGTGGACTGCCCTCTTCATTGAAGATGGACGTTTCACCGCCCACCGTATCGACGAGGGCGATGCTGCGCCGAGTGTCCGCGGCGACTGGAACCAGGCGATGCGGCACGCCGCTGCTGAGCAGCTCGGCAGCAAACTCGGCACCGGCCGTGCCCCCCGAGGGCGCGAGTGCCAGCACAGGATGGCCCATCTGGTGGGCCACGCGCGCAACGTTGAGGCCTTTTCCGCCGGCGCGGCTGAGGGGCGCGGCAACGCGATGGCTTGCTCCGGGGGTGATCCCGGCGACGTGGTAGCTCAGGTCGATGGCCGGATTGGGGGTAACGGTGATGACCCGTTTCATGGCCTGGTTCATCGGCTGGTTCATCGCCCCGTCCCCGTGCCGGAGGCGGCCTTCGCGGCCGGGAGCAGGGCCCGGGCCCTCATGGCGGCGCCGAGCAAACCCGCATCCTGGCCCAGTTGGGCGGGCATGATGATGGGTCGGCGTTGGAAATCGAGCAGCTCATCGAGGCGGGAACGCAGTGGCTGCAGGAGTCCTTCTCCGGCTTCGGCAAGCCCGCCTCCAACTACCACTGCTTCGGTGCCGATGATGCTGACGCATTGGCTGAGGCTGAAAGCGAGGGCGTCCACGGCGTCGGCCCAGATCCGGGCCGCAAGGGCATCGCCGGCCGTGGCCCGTTCGAGGACTTCGCGGGCACCGGCGCGCTGAGTGCCGGCTTTGTCGCTGTAACGCCGGGCGATCGCTCCGGCGGAGCCGACGGCCTCGAGGATCGTGTGGCCCGGACCGTCGGGGTCCGGAACGAGGGCGTGCCCCAGTTCCCCGGCGAAGCCGCCTGCGCGTACCGGGTACCCGTCGGAGATGACAGCGGCGGCGATCCCGGTGCCGACCACCATCACCACGACGTTGCGAAAATCCCGGGCCGCTCCGAAACGGAATTCGGCTTCGGCGGCCGTGCTGACATCGTGCCCGAAGGAGACCGGCAGTCCGAGGCGTTGCGCGGCCTTTTCCCCAAAGGGAAAGTTCCGCCAGCCCAGGTTCGCCGAATAGATCCCCACTCCGGTGTCGGAGTCCACGATTCCCGGGACCACAATGCATGCTGCCTTCGCCGGGTGGGCGGGGAATTCAGCGGCAAATTCCGAGGCCAATGCCTCAACGGCGTCCAGGATCGCCTCGCCCGGCCGCAAAGGATCATGCGGCGTAGCCCTGCGGCGTAAACCCAGGACATTCCCGGCTGTGTCGACCAGGCCTGCCTTCAGATCGGTCCCTCCGACATCGAAGGCCAGGACTGCGGATTCAGCGGCTCCGAGAACCATGGGATTGCCTAGGCCGTGGCGTTCAGGACAACAGAGCGCGTGAGGTTACGCGGGAGGTCGGGATTGAGGCCGCGTACGCGTGCCCTCTCCAGCGTGACCTTATGGACCCGGGCCAGCTCGGCGAGCGGGTGCTTGCCGGTATTGACGTAAAGGGCGCCGGTGCGGCCCATGTCGGCGTCCAAGCCCTCGGGCTGCGGGCCGAAGATCCACGTCACCCGGCCAGGGGCGGCGATGGAAATGGGACCGTGCCGGTATTCCATTGCCGGGTAGGATTCGGTCCAGCCCTGAACTGCTTCGCGCATCTTGAGGCCTGCTTCGTGGGCCAGGCCAACGGTCCAGCCGGTACCGAGGAAGGTGAACTGTTCGGCGTCGAGCAACTCCTGGGAAACGGGCTCGGCCACTGCCGGACGGGCGTCCTCGATTGCCGTGCCGAGTTCGATGCCCAGGCTCGTCAGGAGGTACACGAGGGCGGTCGTGGCGAAGCGGGTCTGGACCACCGATTTCTCGTCCGCGTAGGGAAGGCCGATCACGGCGTCGGCAAGGGTGGTGATGGGCGAATTCACGTCGCCGATCACCGCGATAGTGCGGACTTTTCCACGCAAGGCTTCCAGGAGCTCAAGCACCTCGGTGGTGGTGCCGGAGCGGGTAATGGCGATGACGGCGTCGTACTGGCGGCCCGCGCTGTTGTGATTGAGGAAGGCTTCGGACGCTGCGAACGCGTCGGTGACGCCCTTGCCTGCGGCTTCGCGGGCGGCGGCATAGCTTTGCGCCATGAACCATGAGGTACCGCAACCGACGACGGCGATCCGCTCGCCGTCGGCGGGAAGCAGGTGCTCCGCTTTGGATTGCTCGACGGCCCGCTGCCAGACCTCGGGCTGCGAAACAAGCTCTTCTTCCATGAAGGCCCCGAGGGTGTTGTTACTCATCGCACTTACCATTCCTGTCCGCGCTACTTCGACGCGCTCTTCAACACTCAACCATTTGACGTTTTATGATCCATATAAACACTAAACGATCATATTCAATCGCACAAGGATCGTGCGGCACCTCGGACACGCCCAAGCAAAAGCAGGGCCCCTCCATCTGGAGAGGCCCTGCCTGTGCTGCGAAAGCTGTGGGGAGAAGCGTTGCGGAGGCGCCGCTAGACAGCGCGGACGCCCGCCCGCCACACGGCGAAAGTCAGCGGGATACCGGGCCGGTACGCCAGGTGGGTCGCCGACGGCGCCTTGAGCATGTGCAGGTCGGCGCGGTGCCCGACGGCGATCGAGCCCACCGCCCGTTCGCCGTCGACGTCATTGCCTGACTCCCTGCCGAGCGCAAGCGCACCGCCATACGTAGCCGCCCGGACAGCTTCATGGACGCTTAGGTGCATCTGCAGCACCGCCGTGGTGACGCAGAAGGCGATGGAGCTCGTGTAGGAGGTGCCGGGGTTGCAGTTCGCGGCCAAGGCAATCTGCACCCCAGCGTCGATCAGTGCCCGGCCCGGGGCGAGCGGCTGGCGGGTGGAGAGATCGCAAGCAGGCAGGCAAGTGGCAACCGTGCCGCGCGTGCCCGTTCCGGTGGAGGCATCCCAGCCGCTCCAGGTCCCGGCGAGCGCCCCGATGTCTGCCGCCGAGAGGTAGTTGACGTGGTCGACGCTGGCCGCACCGAACTCCACGGCCAACTGCACGCCAGGTCCTTCACCCAGTTGGTTGCCGTGGACGCGCAGGCCCAGGCCCGCGTCGCGGCACGCGGTCAGGACGCGGCGCGACTGCTCTTCGGTGAAAGCGCCGCGCTCGCAGAAGACATCGGCCCACTTCACGTACGGCCGGACGGCGTCGAGCATCGGACCGCAGACGAGGTCCGTGTATTCCTCGGCGTCGGCTCCGGCCGGGACCAAGTGCGCGCCGAGGTAGGTGACTTCGTCCACGGTCGCTGCCGCGATGCGGGCACTGCGGGCCTCGTTCTCAAGGTCCAGTCCGTAGCCGGTCTTGCTCTCGAGGTAGGTGGTGCCCTGGGAAACGGCTTCTGCCACGCGCCCGGCAGCGAGCCGGGTCAGTTCCTCGTCGCTCGCTGCGCGCGTGGCGCCCGTGGTGACGGCGATACCGCCGGCGCTGTAGCTCTGGCCGGCCATTCTGGCCTCGAATTCGGCGGTCCGGTCCCCGGCGAAAATCAGGTGCGAGTGCGAGTCAACCCACCCCGGGAGCACGGCGCGGCCTTCCGCGTCCATGTGCCCATCAGCCGAGGGAGCCTCCGACGCCGGACCGATCCAGGCAATCCGCTCACCCTCGATTACTACGGCGGCATCCTTGAGGACGCGATGCTCCGCGTCCTGGGTCATCAGTTCGCCGATGTTGCTGATCAGTGTGCTCGTCTGCCCGCTCATGAACCTATTGTTCAACGGCGGATGGACCAACGGGCCGCTGCCAGCTCCCTCGGTGTCCGGGATGCCGGACTGATGCCCGGTGCGGTGCCAACAGTCCCCGAACCCAGGATCTCCGCGGCAGCGAGTTCGGCGATGGCGGAAGAGGTCTGGAATCCGTAGCCGCCCTGTCCGGCAAGCCAGTAGAAACCGGGAGCCTCGGCGTCGAATCCCACCACCGGAACGCCGTCGGCAGCCTCGGTGCGCAACCCCGTCCAGGCTTTTGCCACCGAGCGGATGCCCAGCGACGTGATCGAATTCAGCCGGGCCACCAGCTCCTCCACGTCGCCGGGCCGCGGCCGCGCGTCCTCGGGACCGCTCGGCACCGTTTCCGACGGGGAAATGAGCACCTGTTCCCCCTCGCGCCGGAAGTAGTAGGCGTCATCGGCCGCCGCCACCATCGGGGTGCCCGGCCGAAGCGGGCGCTCGACGTCGACGATGGCCGCCGTGCGCCGGAACGGCTGCAAGCCGAGCTTCTCCACGCCGCTGAGCACCGCGAGCTCGTCCGCCCAGGCACCTGCCGCGTTGACGACGACGGCGGACTGGAAGCCTTCCAGCCCGGCGCCCAATTGCCAGCCGGAACCAAGCCGTTGGGCAGAATGGACCCGGGCGCCGGTAATGATGTCCACTCCCCCGGCCTCGGCGCGCTGCCGGTGGTCTTCCAACAGCACGGGCGCATTGCAGGCGAATGACCCCGTGTCCAGGCCGGCGGCCGTGAAGGCCTCCGGATTCAGTGCCGGGCACAGCTCAAGGGCTTCGGCGTGCGTGATGGGGTGCATGTGTCCGCTGGCTTCCGCCTTGACGGTGGCTTCGTCGCCCACCAGCATGAACGAGCGCGGTTCCAGGACCGGTACCGGCAATCCGGCGTCGCGGGCTGCCATCAGCTCCAGCGTGCGGACGGTGAGTTCCTGCACGACGGCGGGTCCATAGCTGGGGATGAGCTGCCGGGCCGAGCGGGAGGACGTGTGGTACGCCAGTGTCTGTTCGGCTTCCACGAGGGCTACCGAACACTGGCCGGCCAGCGCTGAGGCCAGCGACAACCCGGCGATTCCTCCACCGACAATTACCACATCATAATGTGCAGCCATCCCCCCATCCTGTCAGCGCGCAGGCCCAGATGCGAGTAGCGCCCGGTGCCGAACAGCGCCGGTGCCGGCTATTCCAACGCGGACGGCTTGATGCCGCTGTAGGGGGTCCACCACGTGAGTGGTTCCGTGACAGTGAAGCGCCGTCCGGAGATCGAATCCGCGGGAACCCGCACGAAATGGTCCTTCTTGCCTGATTCCCAAGGAAACAGGGGCAGGGAGAACGTGTTGATGACGTCGTCGAGCTGTTTGACGGGCGCCGCCTTGCCATGGAGCACAACGCTCCACGCGACGCCCGTGTTGGCGTCGACGCCGTCCACCTCCATGGCCACCGGGAATTCGCCCAAGGCCGCGGCGAGCTTTGTGCCCGCTCCGGTCCTGAAGACCACCGTCCCCTGGTCCACGGTGTAATTGATCGGAAAAATGTCAGGGTGGTCTCCCAGCCACACGGCCAGCCTGCCGACGGACACGCCCCTCAGGAGATTCCAGCATTGCTGCGAATCCAACACTTCGGTCACGGAAGGTGCTGCATCTTTGTCCATGCTGCAGATACTAGGCCTCCTCTCCCCCTCGGGACAGGGCTTAGGCGAAGGGGTTCAGCGCAGGTATTGGAGTTCCTTGAAATGGCCGATGTAGTCGGCCAGGAGCGCTTCTGCCACCCTGACCGAGTCCACGAGCGGGTTCATGGCCATCGCCTTGTAGGCGGAGCGCCGGGAACCCGTGAGCGCAGCGTCGATGGTGGCGCGTTCCACCGCCTTGGCGTTGACGACGAGCCCGCGCGCGTAGTCCGGAAGGGGCTTGGCCGGGAGCACGCGGGCTCCACCCGCATCCACGAGGCACGGCGCCTCGATGACGGCGTCGGCGTCGAGTTCCGCCAGGGTGCCTTTATTGGGGACATTCAGGATCAGTCGGGCCGATTCGCCCTGGCTGATGGCGCGCATGATCGCCAAGGCCACGGCCTCGTAGCCGCCGGAAACCAGGTCTTCGGCGTCGCGTTCGAACGTGCCTGCCGCGTCCCTGTTGCTCTGCATGTATGTCTCTTCGCGATCGAGCTTGGTCTTCTCCCAGAGCCTGAAAGCCGCTTTCGACGACGGGACCCCCTGGGCGGGCTCCGCACCGCCGTCGTTTGCTGCCGCGAGCCCGCTGTAGAAGGACGACTGTTGGCGCGCCAGGTAGGCGCCGCGGGTAGTATGGGCGCGCCGGTCGGCGTCGAGCGCTTCCCGCCTGAAGTAGTAGTAGTGCAGATATTCGTTGGGAACCGCACCTAGGGCTTTGATCCACGAAGCGCCGAACAGCCGGCCCTCCTCAAAGGACTCGATGGCGCCGTCGTCGGCCAGGAGCCGCGGCAAGACATCCGCACCGTCGACCACGAGCCCGCGCAACCAGCCCAGGTGGTTCAGGCCGATGTAGTCGATCTGCACGGAGCCATCCCGAAAGGCAGCCGCGCCGCGGTGGATCCCGGCCGCGAGCAAGCATCGCCTGGCGAGCCCCACCGGCGAATCGCAAATCCCCACCACCTTGTTGCCAAGGACCCGCGTCATGACCTCGGTGATGACGCCGGCCGGGTTGGTGAAGTTGATGAACCAGGCGTGCGGAGCATGCTTCTTCACCGACTCGGCGATATCCAGGACCACGGGAATGGTCCGGAGGGCGTAGGAAATCCCCCCTGCACCGACGGTCTCCTGCCCGATGACTCCGTGTTCCAGTGCGATCCGCTCATCGGCGGCGCGCCCCTCGAGTCCACCCACCCGGATGGCGGAGAAGATGAAGTCGGTGCCGGGCAAGGCTGCCGGCAGCGCCGTGAACGTCCTCACAGCTGGTGCGTCGGGCACCCCCTCGGCCATGTCGGCGAGGACCCTGGCCACCACGCCCAGGCGCGCGGGGTCGGCGTCGAACAGCCTCAGTTCGGTGACCCGGCCGGGCCCATGGTCGGACAGCAACGCTGAATAGACCAGGGGTACCCGGAATCCCCCGCCGCCCAGGATGGTGAGGATCATGGGAACTCAGAGCCCCGCGGCTGCGCGGCTCTTCACGAAGGCCTGGACACACGCCTCGACGTCCTCGGAGCTGTGCGCGGCCGAGAGCTGCACGCGGATCCGGGCCGCTCCCTTGGGTACCACGGGGTAGCTGAACGCGGTGACGAACACTCCGTGGTGGAGCATCTCGTCGGCAACCTTCGCGGCAAGCACGGCGTCGCCGAACATCACCGGAATGATGGCGTGTTCGCCGTCGAGCAGCTCGAAGCCTTCCTCGCTCATGCGGCGCCGGAACAAGGCAGCGTTCTCGAAGAGCCTGGAGCGGAGCTCGCCCGAACCCTGGACCAGCTCAATGGCCTTGATGGTGGCTGCGACGATTGCCGGGGCCAGGGAGTTGGAGAACAGGTAAGGGCGGGCCTTCTGGCGCAGCATGGCGACGATTTCGCTGCGGCCGGAGACGTAGCCTCCGGAGGCGCCGCCAAGGGCCTTGCCGAACGTGCCGGTGTAGATGTCGATCCTGTCCGAAACACCCGCGTGTTCCGGGGTTCCGGCACCGGTGGCTCCCATGAAGCCGACGGCGTGGGAATCGTCCACCATGACCAGGGCGTCGTGCTTTTCGGCGAGATCGCAGATGGCTTCGAGCGGCGCGAGGTAGCCGTCCATGGAGAAGACGCCGTCCGTCACGATGATCTTGCGCCGGGCCGGAGCTTCGCCGCTCGAGGCTTCGATCAGCTTGGCTTCGAGGTCAGCCATGTCCTGGTTGGCGTAGCGGAAGCGCTTGGCCTTGCTGAGCCGGATGCCGTCGATGATCGAGGCGTGGTTCAGGGAATCCGAGATGATGGCGTCCTCGGCCCCGAACAGGGACTCAAAGACACCTCCGTTGGCGTCGAAGCAGCTGGAGAAGAGGATGGTGTCCTCGGTTCCGAGGAACTGTGAGACCCGGGCTTCGAGCTCAAGGTGCAGGTCCTGGGTGCCGCAGATGAAACGGACGGAGGCCATGCCGAAGCCGCGCTCGTCCATGGCGGACTTGGCGGCAGCGATGATGTCCGCGTGGTCTGCCAGGCCCAGGTAGTTGTTGGCGCAGAAGTTCAGCACGGTGTTCGCCGGCTGGCCGAGCTGGCCTGCGGAGATGTGGCTGGCCTGCGGCGAGTCGATGTGCCGCTCGGTCTTGAAGAGGCCTGCGGTGCGGATCTCTTCAAGTTCGCCCTGCAGCTGGTCTTTGATGCTTGAGTACATGGTGGCTCCTGGTACTGGGGTCTTGGGGAGGACTTTACGGTGTCTTAGAATTCGGCGTTCTAGAGTTCAGTCCAGTCGAGGACAACCTTGCCGCCTGTGCCGGCGCGGGCGATTTCGAAGCCCTTTTCCCAGTCGGTGGCGGACAGCTTGTCCGTGACGACGGCGGAGATGTGGCTGTGCAGCACGGGGTTGGAGGACAGCATGGCACTCATGGCGTACCAGGTTTCGTACATTTCGCGGCCGTAGATGCCCTTGAGGGTCAGCATGTGGGTGACCACTTTGCCCCAGTCGATGTCGATGGACTGGCTGGGCAAGCCAAGCATGGCGATGCGTCCGCCGTGGTTCATGTTGTTGATCATCTCAGGCAGGGCCGTCGGATGCCCGGACATTTCCAGGCCGATGTCGAATCCTTCGCGCATGCCGAGCTCGAGCTGGGCATCCTTGACGCGCATCTTCGACACGTCGACGGCGAGGTCCACGCCCATCTTCCGGGCGAGTTCGAGGCGGGGAGCGGACACGTCCGTGATGGCGATCTTGCGGGCACCGGCGTGGCGCGCGACGGCGATTGCCATGAGCCCGATGGGGCCGGCGCCTGTGATGAGCACGTCCTCGCCGACGAGGGGGAAGCTCAGTGCGGTGTGGACGGCGTTGCCGAAGGGGTCGAAGATGGCGCCAAGCTCCGGGGTGACGGAGGGATCGTGGTGGACCCAGACGTTGGTCTCCGGGATGACAACGTATTCGGCGAAGGCGCCGTCGCGCTGCACGCCCACGGACACTGTGTGGATGCACATCTGGCGGCGGCCTGCGCGGCAATTGCGGCAGATGCCGCAGACCACGTGGCCTTCACCGGAGACGCGGTCGCCGACCTTGACGTCGCGGACGTCCTCGCCCACAGACACCACTTCGCCGTAGAACTCGTGTCCCGCGATCAAGGGAGTCTCGATGATGCTCTGCGCCCAAGCGTCCCAGGACTGGATGTGCAGGTCCGTTCCGCAGATACCGGTGGTCATGACGCGGATCTTGACGTCGCTGGGACCTGCCTCCGGTTCGGGCCGTTCGACGAGTTCAAAACCAGCGTGGGGACCGGACTTGTAGAGAGCCTTCATGGGTCTTCCTAACTCAAGGGATTGGGCCGTTTGTGTGCCGTTTCACTTCATTGAAGCCCCACGGACGGTTTAGCACAACTAGGTTTTTCTCAATCAACGATTTAGCATTTGCTAAATGGAAGTACATCAGCTCCAAATGCTCAGGGAACTAGGAGATCTCGGCAGTGTCAAGGCCGTGGCCGAGACGCTCATGGTCACTCCCTCGGCCGTTTCCCAGCAGCTCGCCCTCCTGCAGAAGTCGGTGGACGTGCCCTTGACCCGCAAGGAAGGCCGCGCCTTGGTGCTCACCGATGCGGGCCGGGTCCTCGCCGACGCCGGAGCCGCCGTCGTGAGCGCCATGGCCGACGCCCAGGCGGCGATCGGCGCGTACCATGACTCCCCGGGCTCCACCGTCACCGTGAGCGCCTTCCACAGTGCGGGGCAGGCTTTGTTCGCTCCGCTCGCGGCCTTGTTGACGACCGCGCGCACCGCGGGTCCGGAAAACAGCGTTCCCCGCGTGAAGCTCGCCGACGAAGACGTCGCACAGGAAGACTTTCCGGGCCTCGCCGCGCGCTACGACCTCGTGCTGGCTCACCGGATGGAGCACAGTCCCGGCTGGCCCACCGACAAAGTGGCCGTCATTCCGCTCGCCGACGAACCGCTCGACGTCGCGTTGCCTGCCGGGCACCCGCTCGCGGCGCGCCGCGAACTCATGCCGGCCGACGTCGTCGGGCAGCCCTGGGTGACCAGCCGCGACGGATACTCCCCCGCGGACGTGCTGGCCGCCGTCGTCGCTGTCAGCGGGCGCCCGGCCGATGTCCTGCACCGCATCAACGACTATTCCACCGTGGCCTCGCTCGTGGCGGACGGTGGCGCGATAGGTTTGCTCCCGCGGTTCACCGCCCAGCGCGTCCTGGACGCCGGCGTGGTGCTGCGACCTCTCGCGGGGGTGAATTCCGTGCGCAAGATCGACATCCTGGCGAGGCCGGAGACCCTGAAACGGAAATCGGTCATGACGGTCTGCGAAGCACTACAGACCGTCATGACCGAACTCGCCGGGGGCACGCGGCTCTAGAGTTCCCGGACCCGGGCCGGCTGCCCTGCGTTGAAATACTCCACGAGCTCTTCCGGCAAGGCCGGAACCAGCTTCGCGCAACCGTCGCCGCGGAGGGACTCGGTGGCAAGCACTCCCGCGGCCACGGCCTCCCGGGCCGCGATCGGCGAGGTCGCTGTGGTTCCCCCGTCCTTGGCGAACCGCAGGAACTCTGCAATCAGCAAAGGGTCCGCACCGCCATGGCCGCCTTCGCCGTCACGGACCAAGACCTTCTGGTCGGGCTCGGCGAAACCTGAGGTTGTCCGGGTGGTCCATACATAGATCTGATCGCCGGCCCCGTCACCGAAGTTCTCGATCCTGCCCTTGGTGCCGATCACGGTGTAGTTCCGCCAATAGTCCGGGGTGAAATGGCACTGCTGGTACGAGGCAAGCACACCGTTGTCCAGGACCATGTTCATCATCGAGATGTCCTCGACGTCGATCGTCTCGGCGAGGTCCGTCTGCTCGGTGGGGGGCCAATTGTCCACCGAAAACCAATCCCCCATCCGGCGGCCCGTGTTGTCGCGGCGGGACGCGACGTCCCCGTAGACGGCCAGATCCCCGATTGCCTGCACCTTGGTGCTGTACCCCCCGGCGAGCCAGTGGATGACGTCGATATCGTGCGCGCCCTTTTGCAGCAGCAGCCCGGTGGTGTTGGCGCGCTGGGCATGCCAATCCTTGAAATAGTAGTCCCCGCCGTTTCCCACGAAGTGCCGGCACCAAACGGCCTTGACGTCACCGATGGTCCCGGCCTGGATGATGTCCCGCATCTGCACCACCACCGGCATGTGCCGCATGTTGTGGCCCACGTACAGTCGTGTCCCGGTGTCGAAGGCCGTCTGGAGGATGAGGTCGGCTGCTTCGAGCGTGACATCGAGCGGTTTCTCGCAGAAGGTGGGAATGCCCGCTCTAAGCGTCCGGACCGCGACGGCGGCGTGCTGGTTGTCCGGGGTCAGGACCAGCACCGCGTCCAGGCCTGAGGCCAACAAGACGTCCAGGTCCTCGGTGATGACCGCCGTCGGGATCTTCTCTGCTGCGTCAGCCCTGCCGCGCTCGCCCAGATCGCACACAACCGTAACTTCCGAACCGTGGCCGGGCTTGTGCGCGTGGCGCCACAGCGACGACCGCAAGCCGAATCCGACGATGCCTACTTTGAGGTCCATAAGTACTTTCCTAACTAGATAAGTTGATGCGCGCGCGGTGTTTGACCCACGCGCTGCACGATTCCCTGGTTGACCAGCTCGCGAACCCTCCGGTAATGAAGGGGGTCGTAGCTGAAACTGTCCATAGCGAGGCTGCCGCCGGAGCCGTTCGTATCGATGAGCGCCAGCACCTCCTCGCGACCGGCCAGCTTGGCCAGGAGCGAGAGAGCCCGGTGGTCCCACATGGCCTGGGCGAACACCTTGTAACGGATCGACTCCCACGGCACCCCTTCCGGTCCCGGGTAGACCAGGAAGGCATCGCCGCCCGGGAAGGCTCCCCCGGCACACGTGTCCTTGAACGGGTCCACGGGCGCCAACGAATGGGCCGAGTTGTAGAAGTTGAATCCCCAATGCAGGAACCCCGCACATTCCAGGGCGAAGAGCTGATGACCCAACACCCTGTTTCGCACCGAGGGCATGGAAATGAACCGGTTGGCGACGCCGGTGTCCTGGGCGACGCAGTAATAGACCCACAGGTCCTTCACTCCGGCGGCCAGGAACGGTGCCACGGCGTCGCTTGCCACCACGGGATTCGGCACGGCCCCGCTGCTGTAGAACTCAAAGTCGCTCAGGGCGTCAACCACCGTCAGACCGTCCAGGAGATCCGCAACGACGCCCTTTGCCTGTTGGTATCCCGCCAGGGCTCCGGCACCCTCCGGTTCATCGGAAATGTGGAAAATGACCCGGTCAAGCGACCAATGCTTTGCCAAGAAGGACCGCAGGGCCGGCAGCAGCTCGGCCATGAGCTCCCGGTACGAGGACGACGTCGACGGCACGTCCCAGCCAAACCGCCGCTCCAGGCCTTCCGCGGTTTCGACATAGATCGCCGGAGTCGCTTTGGCCCCCCATTGGGTAAACAAGTGAGCTATTTCCAGGTACTCGATGCCGTGTTTGGCGCAAAGGCCAACCCAGCGCTCCAGCCTGCTGAAATCAAAGTGGTAGCCGGAATCATCGCGGATCCCGATCAGTTGGGTGGCCAGCCGCGTTCCCCCCATGGCCGTGTCCAGTGGAGGGGTCCACGTGGGTGTCAGCAGCGAGTTGGCGCCCATCCTTGCCGCGGACCCCATGAAGGCATCGATGATCGACCAATGCTGCTCACTGAAGACCTCGACGTCGTAATGGCTCGCCAAGCCGTCGCAGTGGAACCAATGGGCGTTCACGATCTCCAGTTCCGGGGCGTGCGCATGCACCACAGTGACGCAGAGGTGGGTGGCGAAGAGCGTGTTGCCTTCCGCGTCCCGTACCGAGATCCCGAGTTCATGCTCACCGGCGTTCTCCGCGGATGGCACCACGAAGTCGATCCATGCGGAGGTCCATTGCCCGTAGAGGGGCTTGATCATCCCGTCCGGGGCTGGCCGCAATAGGTCCGGATACAGTCCGGGGGTGTCGCGGTCGTACCCGGCATCATGCTCCGGGAATGCCGCCAATGAACATGGCACCAGCTCAACCTGCGAAATGGAGGTAAATCCTGCCGCCGGACCATCGACTGAGACTTCCAACGCCCCCGACAGCCGGAAGTCGTGCTTCATGGGCGGCCTGAGGGCCACCTGCACCGAGGCGGTCTCGCCGGAGAAAACGGACATCGGAATGGTCCTGTCGAACGGCCGGGGTGGAGCGTCCGGGTAGACCTTTTCCAGGGCATCCACCAGCACGAACGACCAACCGTCTTCCGGGGCCGGGTTCTGTTCCGTCAAGGCTGCGGTCCTTTCCTAAGTGAGTGTCTACGTGGGTGTCCATGTGAGTCCCTACTTGAGTCCGGAGCGGCCGATGCCCGCCATGACACGCTTCTGCATGAGCAGGAACATGATCAGGATCGGCGCCATGGCCATGAGCGAGGCCGCCATGAGGATCGGGTAATTGTTGGCGTGCTCACCCTGGAGGTTCGAAAGCCCGACGCTCAACGGTGCGGCGTTCGCCGTCGACGTCACCACCAAAGGCCATAAGAGGTCATTCCAGGACCACAGCACAGTGATGATGACGAGGGCCCACAGGCCGTTGGCCGCGAGTGGCAGCATGACCCGGAAGAAGATCTGGAACGGATTGGCGCCGTCGAGCCGTGCCGCGTCTTCGAGTTCGTCCGGGAGCCCCATGAAGAACTGGCGCATCAGGAACAGGCCGAAAGCGCTGAAGATGCCCGGAGCCACGATGCCGGCAATGCTGTTCAGCCACCCCAGGTTTTGGATGATCTGGTACTGCGGGATCAGGAACAACTGGGACGGCACCATGATGATCGACAAGACGACGGCCAGGATGAGCCCTTTGAAGCGGAACTGCATCCGCGCGAAGGCGTAGCCCGCCATCGAGCAGAGGAGCACTTGCCCGATCACCCGGATCACGGTGATTGCTACGGTCACCCAGAGCTGTGAACCGAAATTCATGGAGGTGAAGACGTCCACGAAGTTGTGCCATTGGACGACACTGGGCCACAGCATGGGCGGCGTGCTTTGGACTTCTGCGTTCGTCGAAAGCGACATGACGATCTGGTACAGGAGCGGCGAGATCATGGCCAAACCGCCAATGCCCAGTACACAATGTGCCAGCACGTTCGAGCCTTGCTTGCCGCCTGTGGCGCCGCCTCGGCTCTTGCCGTTGCTGCCCTTGGTGCCGCGGCTTGAGGGTCCCGGTGGTTTGCCCCCGGCGCGAGAGGGGCTGAATGCAGCTGTTCCGCTCTGCCGCGATTCGACGCCGCTTTTTGTTGAGAGCATCGATTCAGACATAGTTGACCCACCTCTTCTGGATGCGGAATTGGAAAGCGGTCAGAAGAGCGATGATCAGCAGGATCAAGATGCCGATGGCTGCCGCATAGCCCTTGTCGTTCTGCAGGAAGGCCTGGTTGTAGAAGATGTACACGAGGCTTTGCGTCTGCGGCATGGCCAGGTTCGCTTTCCCCATCATCACGTACAGCAGATCGAACAGCTGGAAACCGCTGATCACGGTGACGATCGTGACGAAGAAGATGCTGGGCGTCAACAGCGGAACGGTAATGCTGAAGAATTGGCGGACCCGGCTGGCCCCGTCCATTTCTGCGGCTTCGAAGAGCTCCCGCGGAATCTCGCGCAGTCCCGCGCTGATGATGATGAGGTTGAATCCCAGCGACATCCAAAGCCCCACGGTAGCCACGGCAAGCAGCGCGAACCCCGGCGTCGATGTCCAGTAGGGGCCCTGGATCCCGAACAAGCCCAGGAACCAGTTGATGGGTCCGAAGTCACCGTTGTAGATCAACCTCCATACGATCCCGACGGCGGCCGGCATGGTGATGTAGGGAATGAAGTACAGCGTCCGGTACAGGGCCGCGAAGCGCAGGCCGGGACGCTCGATCAAGGACGCAAGGATGACCGCGATGGGAATTCCCAGCAGCACGACCACCGTGTAGACCAGCGTATTGACGATTGACTGCGGAATGGTCGAATCCGCGAACATCCGCACATAGTTGTCCAGGCCGATGAACTTGGTTCCGCCGAAGACTCCCCACTTGGTGAAGCTGTAGTAGAACGTCTGGACGATCGGCCAAAGGTAGAACACGCCGATGCCCGCGACAGTAGGCACCACGAACAACCATGGCCACCAGCCATCCGATTTCGATTTTCCTTTGCGGCGATGCCCCGCTGGTAGGGCTGCACGGACGCCCTTGGCTGCCGGCGTCAGGGTCTGGGCTTTCATGATTCTTTGGCCAGGGCGGCATTCATCTGGCTGGCAAGGTCCTTTGCGACGTCGGCAACCGGCTTGGTCCCGGCGAACGCCTGCGGCAGCAGGGTGTTCTCGAGTTCGTTCCAGGCGGCTGTATTGGCCGACGCCGGGTAGGGCGAGGCATCCTTGGCCAGGTCAAGGAAGACGCTGAGGTCAACGGAGGGAACAGACTTTACCCAGGCGTCCTGGGTGCCGTTGAAGGCCGGGATGACGGTTCCCGTTTCCGCCTGGATCTTGGCAGCATCCTGGGTTCCCAGGAAGGCCACGAATGCCTGCGCCGCGGCAGGGTTCTTCGCATTGGCGGGAATCACGTTGGCAAGTCCGTGGATCACGCTCTGGTTGCTCTTCGGCCCCTTCGGGAGGCTGACAATGCCCAGATCGTCACCGAGTGCCTTTTGGGCTGGCCCGACGGTCCAGGAACCGTCCATGGTCATAGCCAATTTCCTGGACGTGAACATGTCGCTCGAGGACGTGTCCGTCAATTGCTGCATCGAGGGTGAAACCCCGGACTCGATCAGGTCGCGCCAGAACTGGAGGCCGGCGATTGATCCGGCGGAGTCGTATCCGGACTTCTTGCCGTCGGTCGAGATGATGGTCCCGCCGGCTTCAATCATCGTGTTGTAGTAGCTGGTCTGGCCACCCGTGAGGTCGCCGGCATAGCCGTAGATGCCTTTGCCCTGGTAGAACTTGGATAGTTTCGCGCCGGCCGATTTCACGTCGTCCCACGTCCAGGTGGACGTCGGTTCGGACACGCCGGCCTCCTTGAAGAGGGCCTTGTTGTAGAAGAGCGCACTGGTGTCGAAGTCCTTGGGGACCCCGTAGAACGCCCCGTTGACGGTGTACAAATCCACGAGTGCCTTGGGGTAATTGGCCGTGTCCACTGCTTTGCCGGACACCAGGCCGTCCAGGGACAACAGCTGGTTGTTTTGCGCGTAAAGCTTGATGTGCGGGCCGTTCATCCAGAAAACGTCCGGAAGGGTGTTGCTGCTTGCCTGGGTCTGGATCTTCGTCCAGTAGGCCGAGCCCTTGGACGGCGTGACGTCGATGGTGACTTTGATGTTCGGGTATTGCTTGTTGAATTCGGTCACGATCTTCTGCATCGCGGGCTTTTGCGCAGCGTCCCAGATGGCGTAGCTCAGCTCCGCGCTCAGGTCCTTCGCGGGAGCAGCGTAGGCGGCCTTGGCTGCGCTACCCCCTGCGGCACTGTTCCCGCCGCAGGCAGCGAGCGAAACGACGGCAGCACCGGCAGCCGCAAAGGAAAGGAATGACCTGCGGGTCACGTTGTGGTTCATAAGAATTCTCCGATGTCTTGGTCAGAAGACCGACGGTCCTTCGGGGCGGGCCCGCATTCGGCGAACAGCCAACCCAACTGGCGTTGTGCAGTTGATCACATCATGTTAATCGTTTAAAGGCAAGATTTCGAATGATCTTTTCTTAACTTTTTCGGGCACAAAACGTCACCAAAGTGCATGGAGGGCAGTTAGAGCGATCACCGGGCGCATGCCTCGACCTGCCAAAGGGACAGCCCCGGCTCACGCCGGGAGCGTCGGGTTTCTCATCGGAGGGTCGGATTCACGCCGAGGGCGCTGAGTCCCTCACGATGAGCTTCCACGGGAATTCCAGAATGCCGGCAGGCACATCGGGATTCTCTGCGCGGTCGAGCAGGAATGCGGCCAAGCCATCGAAAAAGCCCTCAGGACCAACGGTGGTCAACGACGGCGTCATGCGCTCGCCTTCCGTGGTGTTGCCGATCCCGATCACTTCGACGTCTTCCGGAATGCGGAGTTGCAGGCGTTGGGCCGCATGGATGGCTGCGATCGCGGCGAAGTCGGTGGTCGCATAGATCGCGGTCGGTCGGTCCGCACGCTGCAGGAGCCGAAACGCTGCGTCGAACGCGCTGAGTCCGTCGCGGTCATACGCCTCGACGTAGTCGTCCCGGTACTCCAAACCAGCCTTGGCAAGGCCGCGGGTGTAGGCACCCAAGCGGATGTCCAGGGTGCTCATCGACGGTGCTGAGGAGATCAGGCAAGCCACGCGGCGGTGCCGCGCGGTGAGGTGCTCCACTGCCAGATCGCACGACGAACCAACCACCGGCCGCACGACGTCGAATCCCTCAGGTTCCATGGTGTCGCTGAAGACCACCAGGCGCTGCAACCTTGCCGCCTGTGCCAGCAGTTCGACATCGCCGGGCTCGTCGGCGCCGTCAATGAATGTCACGTCCGCGTTTTGCCGTTTGAGGGCCACCCGCCAGTCGGTATCGGCCAGGATCATCGGCGTAATGCCTCGTCGGGCCGCAGCCGTACCAACAGCGCGGCTCACATCCAATGCCCACGGATCCGAGATCATGGTGAGCGACAACATGAGCAGGTTCGTTCGTCCGGTTCGGATTGCCCGTGCCGATTGGTTGGGGCGATATCCGAGGGCGAGGGCAGCCTCTTGAACCCGAAGCACGGTAGCGGGGGCCACCCCGGAACCGCTCCTGCTGCCGTCTTTGCCGCTCCTGCCTGAAAGCACATAGGACACGGTCGCCGTCGAGACCCCGGCTGCCGCCGCCACGGACTTGATCGTGGGGCGCATTCGTCTCCTTCGTGGCTAAGCCGCCGGACCACGGGCGTGGTGCGGCGGTAGTAGCATCATAGCCAGACGAGCGGGCGCAGGGTCAGCTCGAACAGCGTTCAGGAAGAGACGCTCCCGTAGCCCAACCGCCGTCCGCCATCACTGGGCCCAGCAGGCAAGGTACCTGCGATAATGCGTGTGGCCGTGACTGTGGTGCCGCTCTTCGTGCCGGAGACTGCGACAGTGTCGCCCGTCTTCAGGTCGGTGGCCTTGATGGTTTGGGGCGATGGCCGCCGGCCTTGCGTGCCCGTTCCGGAAGCGGGGAGCTTGACGATGGTGGTCGACGATGTGATCGCGTAGCTCTGCGTGAAGCCGTCATCGCTCTTGACGGAAATGCTCGAATCGCTGACGGACTGCACGGTGCCTCGCTGCGACACGAGCGTCGTGTAGCTGCCGTCCTTGTTCTTGACCGTGAACTCACCGTGGATCCCCGGACCTGCGATGCCGCGGGGAAGCACGGGGAACGGCCTGGCCTTGCCGGGCGACGGCGTGGCGGGCGACGCCGTACTTGTCGGTGTCGCGCTTACCACGTACGCGGGGATGATCTGGCCGGCAGCCCAGACTGCGGCCACACCACCGCCGCTCAAGACGACGGCAATACCGCCGGCGATGAGGGCCTTACGAACCCCCGGAGTCATGGTGGACATGGCCGAATCCTTTCTCCGCTCCTCCCCGGGCCGGTAAGGGGCGGGCAGCAAAGAACTGATGACTCCATGATGACGCTTGAAGCTGTGTGGGGGCTGTGGATCCAGACACAACTGAGTCGCAGTTGTTGTCGTTTTGACGGCTCAGAACGACATTAACTGCGACCCAGTTGGGTGAGGCGCGGGTTGGGCCCACGCCGCCCGGGTTCCCTGGCCGAGCGAAGCGAGGTCAGGGAGGCGGCGGTGGTCAGCCTTCGACGCCGAGCCGCTCCAGGATCAGCTGCTTGACGCGTCCCGCGTCGGCCTGCCCTCGGGTGGCCTTCATGACTCCGCCGACGATCGCACCGATGGCCTGAAGCTTGCCGCCGCGGATCTTCTCCGCAACGTCGGGCTGGGCCGCCAGTGCGGCGTCGATCGCTTCCAGCAGGGGGCCGTCGTCGGACACGACCGCGAGGCCGCGCTTCTCCACGATCTCGGCCGGGGTGCCCTCGCCGGCGAGGACGCCGTCGAGCACCTGGGAAGCCATCTTGTTGTTGATCTTGCCGCCCTCGACGAGCTTGTTGAGCTCCACGATGGTTTCCGGCGTGACGCCGAGTTCGGAAGGATCGACGTCGGCCGTCTTGGCGCGTCCGACGATCTCGCCCATCCACCACTTGCGGGCCACGGAGGCGCTGGCACCGGCGGCGATGGTCTCCTCGATGGAGTCCATGACGCCGGCGTTCACGACGTCGCGGAACTCGAGGTCCGAATAGCCCCAGTCGGCCTGGAGCCGCTTGCGGCGCGCCGCGGGCGGCTCGGGCAGCGTGGCGCGGAGTTCTTCGACCCATTCGCGGGATGCCAGGACCGGAACGAGGTCCGGCTCCGGGAAGTAGCGGTAGTCGTCGGCGTCGGACTTGGCCCGGCCCGACGTCGTCGTGCGCGTGTCCTCGTGCCAGTGGCGCGTTTCCTGGATGACCGGCTCGCCGGAGTCCAGGACGGCTGCGTGGCGCTGGATTTCGTAACGGACGGCGTGCTCGACGGCGCGCAGCGAGTTCACGTTCTTCGTTTCGGAACGGATGCCGAAACGTTCGCGACCGTGCGGGCGCAGCGAGACGTTGGCATCGCAGCGGACGTTGCCGCGTTCCATCTTGGCGTCGGAAACGCCGAGGTTCTTGACGATTTCGCGTACTGCGGCCACGTAGGCCTTGGCGAGCTCAGGTGCCCGGCTACCCGCGCCCTCGATCGGCTTGGTGACGATTTCGACGAGCGGAACACCGGAACGGTTGTAGTCCACCAACGAATAGTCGGCGCCCTGGATGCGACCCGTGGCGCCACCCATGTGGGTCAGCTTGCCGGCGTCCTCCTCCATGTGCGCACGCTCGATCTCGACGCGGAACACAGTGCCGTCCGAGAGCTCGATGTCCAGGTAGCCGTCGTACGCGATGGGCTCGTCGTACTGCGACGTCTGGAAGTTCTTCGGGGTGTCCGGGTAGAAGTAGTTCTTCCGGGCGAAGCGGCAGGACTCGGCGATCTTGCAGTTCAGGGCAAGGCCGATCTTGATGGAAGACTCTACCGCCGTCTTGTTCACCACGGGCAGGACGCCGGGCATGCCAAGGTCAACCTCGTTGACGTTGGTGTTCGGCTCGTCGCCGAAGACATTCGGAGCGGAGGAGAACATCTTGGTCTTGGTGTTGAGCTCCACGTGGACCTCGAAGCCAAGGACGGGGTCGTACTTCTCCATGGCCTCTTCGAAGCTGACGATGGCGTCGGTAGACATCAGTTGGAACCTCCGGCGGTGTTGAATGCGGTACCGAGACCTGCGTTTTTCAATTCAGGTGCCTTCGCCAACAGCGGGCCACCCCACTTCTCTTCAAGCAAGGATTCAAGGACAGCGCCCACGCGGTACAGGCGGGCGTCCTCGCGGGCAGGCGCCAGCAGCTGGATGCCTACGGGCAGGCCGTCTTCGTCGGCCAGGCCGCCAGGCAGGGACAAGCCCGGGATACCGGCCATGTTCGCCGGGATGGTGGCGACGTCGTTGAGGTACATGGCCAGCGGATCGTCCAGCTTCTCCCCCAGCTTGAAGGCCGTCGTGGGAGCCGTCGGCGAAATCAGGACGTCGGCCTGCGCGAACGCGGCGTCGAAGTCGCGCTGGATCAGCGTGCGGACCTTCTGCGCCGAACCGTAGTAGGCGTCGTAGTAGCCGGCGCTCAGGGCGTAGGTGCCCAGGATGATGCGGCGCTTGACCTCATCGCCGAAACCGGCGGCGCGAGTGGCACCCATGACACGTTCGATCGTCATGGGACCGTCCTTGGGCAGGACACGCAAGCCGTAGCGGACGCCGTCGAACTTGGCCAGGTTGCTCGAAACCTCGGACGGCATGATCAGGTAGTAGGCGCCCAGCGCGTACTTGAAATTGGGGCAGGAAACCTCGACGATTTCCGCGCCGGCCTCCTTGAGCAGCTCAAGGGACTCGTTGAAACGGTTCTCGACGCCGGCCTGGTAGCCCTCGCCGTGGAGTTCCTTGACGATGCCGATCTTCATGCCGGTGACGTTGCCCGTCTTGGCTGCGGCAACGAGCGTGTCGAAGGGGTCCGTCAGTGAGGTGGAGTCGAAGGGGTCGTGTCCACCGATGACTTCCTGCAGCAGGGCCGAGTCCAGCACGGTCCGCGAAACCGGGCCGATTTGGTCCAGCGACGACGCCATGGCAATGGCGCCGTAGCGGGAAACGGCACCGTAGGTGGGCTTCATGCCGACCGTGCCGGTGACGGCGCCAGGCTGGCGGATGGATCCGCCGGTGTCCGTGCCGAGGGCCAGCGGAGCTTCGAAGGCCGCGACGGCGGCCGCGGAGCCACCGCCCGAGCCGCCGGGGATGCGGTCCAGGTCCCACGGGTTGCGGGTGGGGCCGTACGCCGAGTGTTCCGTGGAGGAACCCATGGCGAATTCGTCCAGGTTGGTCTTGCCCAGGATGGGCATCTTCGCTGCGCGCAGCTTCTTGATGACGGTGGCGTCGTAGGGGCTGTGCCAGCCCTCGAGGATCTTGGAGCCGGCCGTGGTGGGCTGGCCGATGGTGACGATGAGGTCCTTGACGGCGATGGGTACGCCGGCGAGTTCGTGCAGCGCTTCGGCTTCGGCACCTCCGGCGGCGCGTATCGCGTCCACCTCGGCGGCTACGGCGAGCGCCTCTTCAGCGTTGACGTGCAGGAATGCGTTGACTTGCCCGTCAACGTCGGCAATCCGGTCCAGGTACGCCTGGGTGACCTCGACGGACGTGACCTCGCGCGCGGCCAGCTTGGCGGCCAGCTGAGCCGCGGACAAGCGGATGAGTTCGGAGTTGTTCAATTCAGTCATTCGCTTAGTCCTCATCCAGGATTGCCGGAACCTTGAAGCGGCCCTCGAAGGAATCCGGAGCCCCGGACAGCGCCTGTTCGGCCGTGAACGTGTGGCCCACAACGTCTTCGCGGAACACGTTGTTCAACGGAATCGGGTGGGACGTAGCCGGGACATCGTCCCCGGCGGCTTCGCTGACGGACTTCACCGAATCGACGATGACGGCGAGCTCGCCCGCCATCCTGTCCAGCTCTTCGGCACTCATTTCAATGTGAGCCAGACGCGCAAGATGCGCGACGTCGTCACGGTTGATCGCAGCCATGGATCTCCCCTGCAAAGTTCAAATGGTTTTCCGGACTAGTCTACGTGGGTTGGACGACGAACAACGCGGGGTCACTTACGGCCCATCCGGAGGTCCCGAATGGGCCGCAAGTGACCCCGCGTTGCTGGGTGCTTTGTTACCCGATGCCGATGGCTCCCGTCAGCATGCCCACTGCGAGCATGACGACCGAGATGACCGCTGTGCGCCACAGGACCTTCTTGTGGTGGTCGCCCAGTTCCACCTTGGCAAGCGAGACGAGCAACAGGATCGCGGGGACCAAGGGGCTCTGGAGGTGGAAAGGCTGGCCGGTGATGGAGGCCCGGGCCATTTCCGCGCCGCTGATGCCGTAGTGCGCGGCGGTTTCACTCAGGACCGGCAGGACGCCGAAGTAGAAGGCGTCGTTGCTCATGAAGAACGTCATGGGGATGCTGAGCAGGCCGGTGATGACGCCCATGAACGGACCCATCTCGGCGGGGATGATGTGGACCAGCCACGCGGACATTTCCTTGACCATGCCCGTGCCGTTGAGGACACCCGTGAGGACAGCCGCCGCCATGACCATGCTGACCACCGCCACGATGGACGGTGCGTGGGCCACCAACTGCGCGCCTTGTTCCTTGACCTTCGGGAAGTTCACCAGCAGGGCAATCGCGGAGCCCACCATGAAGACGTAGGGCAGCGGCACAAGGTTGGCCACGAGCATGACCATCACGGCGACGGTGAGGCCGAGGTTGAACCAGAAGAGCTTCGGGCGCAGGGTCTTGCGGTGGGGATCGAGTGCGGTGTCGGTCAAGCCGATGTCGGCCAGGTCAACCAAGGTTTCGGTGCGTTCCAGGACCACGACGCCGGAGCCTCCGCCGGTGCCAGTCCCGCCGCGGCCCGAGGATCCGGTGCCGCCAGCGCCGCGGCGCGTGCCGCCGTCGAACACGTCCCCTGCGTCGGCGACGTCGCCCCAGATCTCGGGAGCGGTGGCGCGGAGGCGGTTGCGTTCCTGCAGGCCCAGGAGCCAGGAGAACACGAAGACGACGACGAGGCCGGCGATGAGGGACGGGACCATCGGAACAAACACGTCGTTGACGTCGATCTTGAGGGCTGTGGCCGCGCGGGCAGTGGGACCACCCCACGGCAGGATGTTCATGGTGCCGTTGGCGAGGCCGGCCACACAGGTCAGGACCACGGGGCTCATCTTCAAACGGAGGTAGACAGGCAGCATCGCCGCGGTGGTGAGGATGAAGGTGGTGGAGCCGTCGCCGTCGAGCGATACGGCGGCCGCGAGGATGGCAGTGCCCAGGACCACTTTGGCGGGGTCGTTGCCCAGCTTGCGGAGAATGAACTTCACCAACGGGTCGAACAGTCCGACGTCGATCATGAGTCCGAAGTAAACGATCGCGAACATCAGGAGTGCGGCCGTGGACGTCATGGACTTCATCGAATCCATAACCATTGGCCCGATGCCAAGACCGGCACCGGCAAACAGGCCGAAGATGGTGGGAACGATGATCAGCGCCAGAACGGGCGTCAACTTCTTTGTCATGATCAGGATCATGAACACCGCAATCATTGCGAATCCAAGCAATACCAGCACAGCCGGCTCCTTACTACAGTGAACGGCATCACGTCGATGTGATGCGCGATACAGAACCTATAGTGGCGACGCTCACAGCAAGGCGTTTGTGGGATTTGATGGACATACTGCTGATTGAGAGCATTTTGCTCATTGTGCTCAGTGCTTCAATGGAGAGGTAGACGTAGAAGTACAGCGCCGCTGCTGCCCAGCTCCAGCCGGCCAATCCCCGCCGGAAGGAGGCAGCATGCCCAGGCTTGCCCTGCGGTTCTCGACGCAGACCCTGCTCTTGCAACTTGGGGTCGTTCTCTTGGTCGTGCTGCTTAGCGGCACCGTGCATGCGTGGCTCGTCTATGGGCGGATCGGCACGGAGGCGGAAAACCAGGCGCTGACTTTGGCACGCACCGTGGCTTCGGATCCCGCGCTCCGTTCCCAGGTCCAAGCCATCAGCAACGAGCCGGGAACGCCGCCTCCCGCAGTGCTCGCGGTCGGCCCCATCCAGGCTGCTGCCGAGGCCGCCAGGAGCCGCACTGGTGCTTTGTTCGTGGTGGTCACCGACGAGACCGGCTTGCGGCTTGCCCACCCGGACTTGGTCCGGCTGGGCGAACGGGTCAGCACGGATCCCTCGGATGCGCTGTCGGGGAAGGAAGTCACCACCCGGAACACAGGCACTCTGGGACCATCCGCAGGTGCCAAGGTCCCGGTCTTCGCTCCGGGTTCCGCAGGGACGGGTTCCGCAGCCACGGTGGTGGGCGAAGTCAGTGTGGGCTATTCGATGGAGTCGCTCAGCCAGAGCCTTGCCAAGGACATCGTCCCGATTGCCGTGACCGCGGCAGGCTCCCTGGTTGCCGGGGTTCTGGCGTCATTCCTCCTCCGCCGCCGTTTGCAACGCCTGACGTTGGGCCTCGAACCCGAAGAAATCAGCACCCTGGTTCATGACCAGGTTGCCGTGCTTCAAGGAGTGGACGACGGCGTGATCGGCATTTCCGCCGATGGCCGCATCACGGTCTTCAATGCCGCGGCCAGGCGGCTGCTTCGTATGCCCGAAGCGTCGGGAACTCCCGGCTCCCCTGCCGCGGCGGGCTCGGACTGGTCCGGCACGGACTTGGCGGGCACCGATTGGGAGAATGCCCCCGTCCCCGCGCAGCTCAAAGCCCTCACGCAACCCTCCGCGCACGACGCCGAAGCCGTGGAAATCGTCGCGGGCGGGCGGGTCTTGGTTGCCAACGCCCGCAAGGCGCTGCACCGCAAAGAGGATCTCGGCTGGGTGGTCATGCTCAGGGACCGTACCGAGCTGCAGCAGCTGACGCGCCAGCTCGACGCCGTTGGCACCATGTCCGCCGCGCTCCGGGCCCAGCGCCACGAATTCGCGAACCAGCTCCATACGATCGCCGGATTCATGAGCATCGGCCAGCACGGCCAGGCCAAGGACTATCTCGCCACGATCTCCGCCACCGGCCCCCTGAAGTTTCCCGTGCAGCAAGCCGAACTCCTCCAGGATCCCTATCTGCAGGCGTTCGTCGGCGCGAAGAGCGTGGAAGCGGACGAGCGAGGGGTGGCGTTGCGGATCGGCCCGGAGACGCTGGTGCGGGAGCATGTCACCGAGCCACAGGACGTCACCACCGTGCTTGGCAACCTGATCGACAACGCCGTCAATGCCGCCGTCGCCGGCTCTTCGACGCAACGCTGGGTGGAGCTTGAGCTGCTCGACGAACCAGGGCCCGACGGCGGCACGCTGCACATCGTCGTCGCGGACTCCGGCGACGGCCTCGGCGGTGTCGAGCCCGAAAGGGTTTTCGTGGAGGGGTTCACGACGGCGGAACCCGCCGAAGGCGTCATCGCCAGGGCAGGCGGGCAGGGACTCGGGCTCGCGCTGGTCCGGCAACTCGCCCGGCGTCGCGGTGGCGACGTGCGCGTCCTGGACCCCGGCTCGTCCGGCGGCCCGGGCGCCGTCTTCATGGCCACGATGCCGGGGGTTACCGGCTCGCCAGGGGTTACCGGCTCGCCGGGGGTTACCGGCTCGCCGGGGGATGCCCCGCCAGCAGAATCCTCCGCAGCAGCCGAACCACCCGCAGCTGAACGCAAGGAAGGAAACCAATGAGCGAAGACTTCAGGGTGTTGATTGTGGATGACGATTTCCACGTCGCCAAGCTCCATGCCGCCTACGTGGACTCCGTGGCCGGTTTCCTGGCCCTGGCCCCGGTGGGTTCGACCGCGCAGGCACTGCAGTCCGTGCATAGCCTTCGGCCGGACCTCGTGTTGCTGGATGTCTACCTGCCGGACGGTTCGGGCCTGGATCTCCTGGGGCAACTCGATGTGGATGCCATGATGCTGACCGCGGCTTCCGACGCCGTGTCCATCAGGACAGCCCTCCGGCGGGGTGCCTTGGCATACCTGCTCAAACCGTTCGCCGCCGAATCGCTGTCGCAGCAATTGCGCTCCTATGCCAGATACCGGCGGATCCTGGGCCGGCAGCATGCGGTGGACCAGGACACAATCGAACGGGCCAAGCGGGCGCTCGTCGCGGGGGACGTGGCGCCGTCGGGAAAGCCGCGATCGGCGACCGAAGCATCGGTACTGGAATCCTTGGCGCCGGGGGAACAATACTCGGCCACGGAAGTAGCGGAACGGGTGGGCGTCTCACGCGCCACGGCGCAACGGTACCTGTCCTCGCTGGCCGACGACGGCGCCGTCGAAATCCAACTGCGCTACGGCAGCACCGGCCGCCCGGAACACCGCTACGGCGTCCCCGCGCGACTCTCCCCCAACTGACTCGCCCACCCAAGTAGTTCCCACCCAACTGACTCGCAGTAAGTGTCGTTATGAGGCGTCAAAACGACACTTACTGCTAGTCAGTTGGGCTGTTCAGGCGCTCTTCTGGGCTACCAGCTCGATTTCGACCAGCATCTCCGGGTCGAGGAACGGCAAGACGTGGACCAGGGAAAGGGTGGGCCGGATCTCGCCGAAGACCTCGCCGTGCGCGCGGCCGGCGTCTTCCCATTTGGTGATGTCGGTCAGATAGAGCTTGGACTGCACGACGTCCTCGTAGTCGAAGCCGGCGTCGGCCAGGACCGCACCCAGCTTTTCGAGGATGTATTTGGTCTGCGAGTAGAAGTCGTCACCGACGATGCCATCAGGTCCCGACGCCGCCGTGGCCGAAATGAAGAGCGTGTTGTCCACCTGGACCGCTCGGGAGTATCCAAGTGCCTGTTCCCAGACCGAGCCCGTGCCGAATGTCTTGCGCATGCCGCGCCTTTCTCAGTTTCCGCACCCGGCCCGATGACCGGGGTTTACGAGGAAACTTTATTGCTGGCGCACATCCTGCCGATAAACGAACAGTTTTATGTCGGTCCCGGGTACGAACCAATCTCGCTCCGGTTCGCGCTCGAATCCGGTTTTGGCGTAGAGGGCGTTGGCGCTTTCCCACGTTGCGCCCGTGGTGAGGGAGACGGCGTTGATGCCTTCCATTGAGCGGGCTTGGTCGACGACGGCCTGGACCAGTGCCCGTCCCGCGCCGGAGCGCTGAACCTCCGGATCAACCACCAACGTACGCATTTCGAGTTCGTCCGGAAGGCCGATGTCCGAGAAGTCGCCTCCGGCCTTCGCCGACGTGACGGATCCGATAACCTGGCCGTCGCGTTCGGCGACGAAAACGTCGGCGTACCGGGCGCGGCCGGCCACGTCGCGCAGCTTCTCCAGGTATGGGTGGTCCGGGCTGCCATAGTAGCCAGCGGTCACGTAAGACGACATCGTGATACGGGCTACGGCGTCGTAGTCTTCGGGCAGGGCGGGTCGGACGGTAATCTGCGAATGCACTGATCCATGGTAGTCGCGCCCGAGGTGCCCGGGGTGCCAAAGCGGTGTTTCCGTGACCGAACTATCACCCGGGGCCTAACGCCCGCTCAGATACAAGGCCGTTCCACCCAACGCCCGCTCACTTAAGTGAGCGAGCGTTGGGTGGAAACCCCACATAAGTGAGCGAGCGTCTTAAAGTACGACGGCGGTGGGCGGCTTTGCGTCGTCCCGCCAGCCTCGGACGCTCGCTCAGATATCCACCCCAATCCCCCAACGCCCGCTCAGATATATGTGAGCGAGCGTCGGCGAGAAACCCCACATAAGTGAGCGAGCGTCGGAGGCCGCTCAAACATTGCTTCGCGTGGCGCCAGATTGAGTCCGGTTTCCGGCTGTGAAGCCCGGTTTCCTGCTGTTGCGGGAAGGTTTCGCGATGCTGGCGCGGGGCGGTTGTCTCGTGGTTGATTGGCGGCCAGGAGACAACGAAAGGAACACAGATGAGCCCCCAGCAACGCACACTCCACCTCAACGCATTCCTCATGAGCACCGGACACCACGAGGCTTCGTGGCGGCTGCCGGAAAGCAACCCGCGCGCCAGCACCGACATCCGGCACTACCAAAACCTCGCACGGATCGCAGAGCGCGGCACGTTCGACTCCATCTTCTTCGCAGACTCCCCCGTGATCTTCGGCGACGTCGGACGCCGTCCCGCGGGCAAGCTGGAACCGACGGTGCTGCTCACAGCGATTGCGGCTGCCACCGAGAAAATCGGCCTCATCGCCACGGCGTCCACCACGTATAACGATCCCTTCAACCTGGCTAGGCGCTTCGCCTCGGTGGACTTCGTCAGCGGCGGACGGGCCGGCTGGAATGTGGTGACCACAGCCGGACCGGAAGCCGCCCGGAACTTCGGCATCGACGATCAGCCCGCCCATGCCGCCCGCTATGAACGAGCGGCCGAGTTCCTGGAGGTGGCCGCCAAGCTCTGGGACAGCTGGGAGGACGACGCGGTCATTGCCGACAAGGAAGCTGGCGTCTGGGCAGACTCAACCAAGGTCCGGCCCATCAACCACGTGGGCAAGCATTTCCGGGTCCGCGGACCGCTCAACGTGCCGCGCTCCCCCCAAGGCCATCCCTTGATTGTCCAGGCCGGTTCCTCCGAGAACGGCAAGGGCCTGGCCGCCAGGTACGCCGAGGCCGTGTTCACGGCCCAGCAAACCCTGGAAGATGCCCAGGCGTTCTACGGAGACCTCAAGGCCCGGACGGTCGCGCTTGGCCGGGCGGCCGAGAGCATCAAGATCCTGCCGGGTATTGTCCCGGTGATCGCCTCCACGCATGCCGAAGCGCTGCGCCTGGAACGCGAACTGGATGAGCTGATCCGGCCCGAATACGCGAGGGCCGAGCTGGCCAAGACGCTCCGCGTGAACCCAGAGGACCTGCCCCTCGACCGCCAACTTCCCGCCGATCTTCCGGACGAGGACTCGATCGAAGGCGCAAAGAGCCGCTACACCCTCATTGTGGAGCTTGCCCGCCGCGAGAAACTCACGGTACGCCAACTGATCGGCAGGCTGGGAGGAGGCCGCGGCCACCTGACTTTCGCGGGAACGCCGGAGCAAGTGGCCGACGCGATCCAACTATGGTTCGAAAACGGCGCGGCCGACGGCTTCAACATCATGCCGGCCGTTCTACCGTCGGGTCTCGAAACCTTTGTTGACCGCGTGGTGCCGGTGCTGCGCCACCGGGGGCTGTTCCGCACCGAATACACGGGCAGCACGCTGCGGGACCACTACGGCCTGGACCGCCCGGCGAACCGCTTCTCGGAGCTTGGGTCGCTCGCCGCGGCCGGGGCCTAACGACGAAGGGTCCAGACGCGCAGCCAGCCACAAAGCCCCGACGACGGCGGTCATCCCGCGTCGTCGGGGCCAAGGTGAAGGGCCTTAGAGCGGGAACTTGCCCGAGAGCTCGAGGGTTCCCGCGCAGGTCCACGCTTCCAAACGATCCGCATCCGTGGGGCCGCCATCCAGGGGGCTGGCCAGCCGTGGGCGGCGGACCCAGCATCCGGCCTCCTCAGCGATCAACGCACCAGCCGCGTAGTCGTGTTCGTTGAGCCCGCGTTCTCCGAAGGCGTCGTGCGTTCCATCCGCCACGAGGCAGAGATCCAATGCGGCGGAGCCGAGCCGCCGGAGATCGGCGAAGCCTTCCATGAGGTTCCCGAGACCGGCGAACTGCTCAGCCCTCGTGGCGGGATCGTAGCTGAACCCGGAGGCCACAATCAGTCCCGTCCGGCCCAGGAGCGGTCCGCTCAGCTGGGTGCGCTGCCCGTTCTCTTCAAGCCATGCCCCATGGCCGCGTGCCGCCGAGTAGATGCGTCCCAGCGCGGGGGCGTTGACGACGCCGGCCAGCCAGACGCCGTCGGCATCCGCAACGGCCACGGACGTGGCGTAGTAGACGATGTTCCGGATGAAGTTGGTGGTGCCGTCCAAAGGATCGATGGACCATCGGTAGCCGCTGGGCTGCTCGGGCCGGGTGGTGCCGTGCTCCTCGCCCGTGATGGTGTCGTGCGGGCGTGCTGCGGTAATTGCGTCCCGCACAGCGTTCTCCGCCGCGACGTCGAAGGCCGTCACCCAGTCGCCGGCGTCACCCTTGTTCACGACGCCGAGGTTCCGCGCCGAGCCGGGGCCGGCTGGCCGGGCGGCGAGCACCTCCGCTCCTGCCGCCGCCGCCACGCGGGCAACAGCGAGAAGCTCCAAGACATCGGCCGTCATTCGGCAGCGTCCACTTCCGCCGCCGCAGCGCCCGCCAGGGCAACGGCTGCGTCTTCATCATCCGGAGCCGTGCCGCCGGCGGGTTCCAGGACGCCGTCGAGCAATGCCTTGAAGCCGTCCTCGTCCAGTACCCGGATGCCGAGTTGCTCAGCCTTGTCCAGCTTGGAGCCTGCGTTCTCGCCGGCCACGACGTAACTGGTGTTCTTGGAAACCGAGCCCGCCGCTTTGCCGCCCCTGATGATGATGGCTTCCTTGGCTTCGTCCCGGCTCAGGGTGGGCAAAGAGCCTGTCACCACGATGGTGAGGCCTTCCAGGTTCCGCTGGATGCCGGCGTCGCGCTCGTCAACCATGCGCACCCCGGCAGCTGCCCAGCTATCCACGATTTCCTGGTGCCAGTCAACGGCGAACCATTCCTTGAGTGCCGCGGCGATGGTCGGTCCCACCCCGTCAACGTTGGCCAGTTCCTCCTCGGAGGCGGCCCGGATGGCGTCCATGCTCCCGAGGGCCGTGGCCAGGGCACGGGACGCAGTGGGGCCGACGTGCCGGATGGAAAGGGCAACCAGGACGCGCCAGAGAGGTTGCGTCTTGGCTTTCTCAAGTTCCTTGAACAGTTTCTCGGTGGTGGCGGTGGGTTTGGAAGGGGTCTTGGCGGTGGCCTTGGAATAGAAGTAGGGCACCAATTCGAACGTTCCCGTGCCCACGCCTTTGGAGCGCTTCTCGCGGTGGATGCGGACGTCGGCGAGGTCCTCCGGCGTGAGGCTGAACAAGGCCGCCTCGCTGCGCAGGGGCGGAGTTTCCGGTTCCGCAGGCTGGGTGAGTGCGATGGCTGCCTCCCACCCGAGAGCCTCGATGTCGAAGGCTCCCCTGCTCGCGACGTGGAAGACACGCTCGCGCAGCTGGGAGGGGCACGACTTCGCGTTGGGGCAGCGGATATCGACGTCGCCCTCCTTCGCCGGAGCAAGGGGCGTGTGGCAGGAGGGGCATTCCGTGGGCATCACGAACTCGCGCACAGGAGGATCCTGCTGATCGCGCAGCGCCAATACCGGCCCGACGATCTCAGGAATGACGTCTCCGGCCTTCCGGAGAATCACGATGTCGCCGATCATGACGCCCTTGGCCTTGACCACGTCCTGGTTGTGCAGGGTGGCCATCTCCACAGTGGATCCGGCCACTTTGACCGGTTCCATTACCCCGTAGGGAGTGACGCGGCCGGTGCGGCCGACGTTGACTTGGATGTCCAGCAGCTTGGTGTGGACTTCCTCCGGCGGGTATTTGTAGGCAACGGCCCATCGCGGCACGCGCGAGGTGTAACCGAGGGCACGCTGCGTGGCGAAGTCGTCGATTTTGACCACGATGCCGTCGATCTCGTGCAGGAGGTCGTGCCGGTGTTCGCCGAAGTGCTTGATGAAGTCGAGGACCTCCTCGAAGGAGTCCAGGACCTTCAGGTAGGGGCTGACCGGCAAGCCCCATTCCTCCAGCAGCTTGTACGTTTCCGACTGGCTCGTGGAGTCGAGGCCTTCGCGTGCCCCGATGCCGTGGACGAACATCCGCAACGGACGCTTGGCGGTTTCCGCGGGGTCTTTCTGGCGCAGGGAGCCGGCGGCGGCGTTGCGGGGGTTGGCCAACGGCGCCTTGCCGGCCTCGATCAGCGCTTCGTTGAATTCGGTGAATGCCTTGGACGGAATGAAGACTTCGCCCCGGATTTCCACCTCGGACGGATATCCGCTGCCGCTGAGCTGGCGCGGGATCTCCTTGATGGTGAGCACGTTGTGGGTGATGTCCTCGCCCGTGGTGCCGTCTCCGCGCGTGGCGGCACGGACCAGCTTGCCGTCGCGGTACAGCAGGTTCACTGCCAGGCCGTCGATCTTCAGCTCCGTCAGCCACGCAATGCGGGAAGCCGCCGTGCCCAGCTTTTCGACCGAAGCCTCGGCCTTGCGGACCCACGCTTCCAACTCGTCGAGCGAGAAGACGTCCTCCAGGCTGTACATCCTCTGGAGGTGCTCGACGGCGGCGAAAGCAGCCGACACCTCGCCGCCTACTTCCTGTGTGGGCGAATCGTTGGACACGAGCTCGGGATGCAGGGCCTCGAGCTCCTCGAGGCGGCGGTACAGGGAGTCGAACTCGGCATCCGAAACCGTCGGCGCATCTTCCTGGTAGTACGCGTAGCGGTACTTGCGGACGAGGTCTGCGAGGTTTTCGTACTCTTCCCGTACGGCTTCCGTTGGAACTGCGGTTTCGCTCTCTGCTGTGCTCACGTACCTATCTTGCCGCAAAGCCGCGACAAAATACGGCCCCCGGACGGGAAGCAGGGATCACAAGCAGGAATCACAAGCGGGTATCAGTGCGTAAAGCGATGGCGGCTCCACAAGGCGAAGGCAATGCCTCCGGCCGCCACCAAAAGCACGCCGCCCATGATCGCGATCACGGCGAACATGTCCGAGCCCGGTCCTTTGGTGCCGCTCACCGAGGCAGCTTGCGTGGCCTTGAGCCCGTCCTGGATGGGGGTATTCCAATTGGACGATGCCGACGGCGAGGCGCTCGCCGTCGGGCTGTTCGACGGGGTCGCCGGGCTGGAGGCGACAGAAGCCTCCGACGGCGCCACGCTGGGTTCCGGTTCCACGGTCACCTGAGTCATGGGGGCCGGTTCGGGCGCGGCGGGCGCGGGCGCCACCGGGGCTGGTGCCGGGGCCACCGGCACGACGACGGGTGGCTTGGAGGGCGCCGGGTCCACGATTATCGGCTGGGTTGGCGTGGGCTCGGTTGGTGCTGGGTCCGGGGCCGGGGTCGGCGCAGTGGTCGATTGGCTATTCTGAGGAGCCAGAGTGGTCTCGGCATGGGCCGAAAGCAACGGGAAGGCGCACATCACCACGGCCATGGCAATGCCCGCGAGGGCAACGGAGAACGGGCGTCGCACGGCGGCACGGGTCGCGCCGCCAGAGCGCGCTGAGGAGCGTTGGGTCATGTTTACCTCTGCAGGACGGCACGGGCCGCCCGGAGTTGGGGTGGTATTGACCGGAATCTTCCTACATAGTCCGGGCATGTCGCAAATCCCGTTCCCTGCAAAGGCCATCAGGAAGAGCCGGGGCCGGTCCTTGCGGCGTCGTTCAACTCGATCCTGGCATCAACCACAATCGCGGTCACATTGTCCCGCCCACCACTCAGCAACGCCTCGTGGATGAGGGCATCCACCGCGTCCTGGGGCTTCTCAACCGTGCTCAAGATCCGGAACATGTGCTCGTCGCCCAGCTCCCCGGTGAGTCCGTCCGAGCAGATCAGCATCCGATCCCCGTCCTGGATGGGCAGCAACCAGAAGTCCGCTTCGTTTTCGCCCCCTGTGCCGAGGGCGCGGGTCACCACATTGCGGCGCGGATGCACCGTGGCTTCTTCCCGCGTGATGCTTCCGGCCTCCACGAGTTCCTGGACTTCCGAATGGTCCACGCTGATCTGCCTGAATTCGCCCCCGTTCACCCGATACGTCCGTGAATCGCCGATGTTCATGACCAGCCAATACGGGACGCCCATATGCTCGGCGACGACGACGCCGGTGAGCGTTGTTCCAGCGCGGCCACCCGTGGCATTCCGGATCTGGGAGTCGGCAGCCAGGATGCACCTTTGCAGGGCAACGGCAGTTGCCGAGCGGACTCCCGGCGCCAATTGCGGCATGCTGCCGAGGGTACGCACGCACAACGCGCTGGCAATCTCGCCTGCCTCATGCCCGCCCATGCCGTCAGCCACCGCGAAGACCGGATCCTTTGCGATGAGCGAGTCTTCGTTGAGTTCCCGGCTGAGTCCACGGTCCGTCCCGAAGCCATAGCTCAACGTGAATCCCGGCTCAGGGGCGGTTGCTGCGGACGGTGAATTCATCAGTCGAGGACCAGTCCCTTGCCAAGTCCGCGGGCAAGCCGGACGGGAAGGATTTCCCCGAAACCACGAACGTTTTCGGCCGTCTGCGGAACCAGGACGAAGCGTTCGTCCTGGCCCAGCGCTGCCGCCGTCATCTCGTCCACGAGGACCGTGCCGGGTTCAGCCAAGGCCGTGAGGCGGGCCGCCAGGTTGACGGTGGGGCCGTAAATATCGCCGAGACGGGAAAGGATCCGTCCCCAGACCATGGCCACGCGGGCTTCCGGGAGGATTTCGTCTTCCGTGAAGGCTTGGGCGAGCGCCAAGGAGATCTCGGCACCAGCGGCTGGCGTCTCGGCGATGTAGAGGACTTCGTCGCCGACGGTCTTGACCAGGCGTCCGCCGCCGATGGAGATGATCTCCGCGCACTTGTTCTCGAAGCGCTGGACCAACTGGGCCAGGGTTTTCTCGTTCATGCGGCGGGACAGGCTCGTGTAGGAGACGAGGTCGGCAAAACCTACGGCGCGCGCCAAAGGCAAAGGAGCGTCGTCTTCATCTCCTTCGCGGCCTGCTTCGCTCGCCTGCAAACCTGCCTCTGCACGGACGGCCAGGCGCTGCACACCGGCGTTCATCTGGCGTCGCCATGAGTACAGCAGGATCTCTTCCATGGCGTCCACAAGGTTGGGCAGTTCATTGACCAGCTGCTTGCGGGCAACGGCATCGGGGATGCCTTGCTGCACCACCATGTCTTCAATCAGCGCCTCGACTTGCCACACCACCATGCGGTCGGTCATCTGACCGATGGCGCGCGTCACGGAGATGGCAGCTTCCTCGGTGAGCTTTCCGGCGCGGACCAGGTCGAGGATGGTGGAAAGCGCCGCGAGGTCGCGCTCGGTGAACGCTACATCCTGGTCACCGAAATTCGGGAATCCCAGCGCCCGCCACAGTTTGCGGGCTGACAACAGCGAGACGCCTGCTCCGGCCGCCACTTCGCGCCGCCGGAGTTTGCGTTCGCCGCCCAAGAGCCGCGTTTCCAGCGCTTTGATGGCAAGCCGTTCTGCTGACAATGCGCCGGTGGGCGGGGACACCACGGGGAGGACCCCCGTAGGTGCTTGGTCCACGGAAGGTTCGGGCACGGCGTCGGGCTCGTGGTCCATGTACTCAGGCTCCTGCTCGTCAACGCTCATCTCTTCCACCTTCTCTCACATCCCAGGGCAACGCGGCACCAGAGTAGTCAACTGGTCCAACAAAACCGTCAAAGTCGCCATGCTCCGGTACGGCGCCCGGGCCGAACCCGACATTTGTCGGAAGCTCGGCCATGGCATCCAGGATGAAACTTCGAAACTTGCCGACCTCCGGAACATCCGCGAGAACGGCCTCGCCGGGGTGCCCGGTATCCAAGGATATATTCCCGGAGCGCAATATCCGTTGGAGCAGCGATTGTTTGATCCCCACGCTGCGCACCGCGGCCAGCGGGACCTGCCAGTCTCCCCGGCGAAGCATTCCGAAACGGGCAACTATCCGGCCGCTTGTCAGGATGTACCGTACGCCGCGCCAGCGGATGAATCGCGGAAGGCTGTAGCCAAGCAGCACGATCGCCACGATGGCCAGGCATGCGGCCACCAACCATTGGGTCCAATCACTCGTGATGACCGGAAGCAAGTTACCCGGTCCGCCCTTGACTATCCATGCACAGGCGAAGGCGGCCGCGGCGGGGACCAAGATGAACGCCAGGACGGGACCGAAAAGCGCCCTGGGCTGCTGCCGCGTAATCACGATGACTTGCTCCCCGCGCAGGAGCTCTTTACGCATAACCGCTTTCGGTAGCCCTCAGATGGACGACGTCGCCGGCAGTCACGACGTGCTCGCGGCCACCATGGTCCACCACCAAAAGGGAACCATACTCATCCAACCTGGACGCATGCCCCACCAATTCGTGGTCGCCCGGCAAATGCGCCTTCACTTCTCGTCCCAAGGTGACCATGACAGCTTCAACCCGCTTGTGCAGGGACGAGCCGCCGGCCAATCCCGCGGTGGGGTCGCCGTCGGCATTGCAGAAACTGCGGTAGAGCGCCGCGAAGCGTGACAGGTAGTTCCGCAGAAGCACGGTGCGGTCCGTGGTCGTGGCACCCTCGAGCACAAGGGACGTCGCTGTCGGGACAGGCAACTCATCTTCGCTGAGCGTCACGTTGAGGCCGGTGCCCAGGATCACGGCCGGAACGGATCCATCCCCCATCGGTCCCATCTGGGCCAGGATCCCGGCGATCTTCTTGCCTCGGACCAGGACATCGTTGGGCCACTTGATCTCGGCGGGCAGGCCGGCGGTTTCCAGGAGGGTCTCGCGCAAGGCCAGCGCGCCCAGGAGGGACAGCCAGGAATAGCTCTGGGTGGGAACGGGGAGGCCTTGGGAATTCACGGGACGCAGGACGATCGAAACGGAAATCGCCGAACGTTCGGGAGACTCCCAGTGACGGTCGAGCCGGCCCCGGGCCGCCGTCTGGTGCTCGGCGGTTAGGACGGCGAGGTCTGCCCATTCCTTAGGCTCGATGGTGACGGCGCGCAGCAGATCGGCGTTCGTGGAGCCTGTGGTCTCCACGATCTTCAATTGCGAAATACCGGCGGCCGCGAGGAAGTCGGGGTGAAGCAGGGCATCGCGGTCCAGGCCCAAGCGCGGGGCACGTGGTTCGCTGCTGGCAGGCTGTTCGACGTCCATAGACAGAATCCTATCCAGCCAGGCCGGTCCGGGAAGAAGTTGTCCGCTTAGAGGAAGATATCCGGTACCAGCTTCTCCTCCGGGGCACCCAGACTGTAGGGCCTGAAGTCGGAAACTCCGGCAGCCCTCAACACCTGTTCGTCCGTATAGAAGTTGCCTGTATTGCTTGCTGAAGCGCCTGAGTCTGCGGACAGGTTCGCCCCGGTCAGGACAGCGTGGGCCGCATCGGCCATGATTTCCGGGCCCCTGGCCGCTTGGACGATCTGTGCCCCACCGGGCATATTCCGAATGGCGGCAGTGTCGATCAGCGTGCAGGGCCACAGCGAGTTGACCGACACGCCGTCGTTCTTGAGTTCTTCGGCCAGGCCCAGCGTGGTGAGGCTCATGCCGTACTTGGCCATGGTGTAGGCCAGATGCATGCCTGCCCACTTCGGGTCAAGGTTCAGCGGCGGCGAGAGCGTCAGGATGTGGGCGTTGTTCGATGTCCGCAGGGCCGGAAGCGCGAGCTTGGACAGCAGGAAGGTGCCTCGGACGTTGATGTCCTGCATGAGGTCATAGCGTTTCATGTCAATCGCGTCAGTGCGGGAGAGGTCTATCGCCGAGGCGTTGTTGACCACGACGTCGATTCCGCCAAAGTGTTCGACGGCGGCGGCAACCGCCGCGGCAACGTCGCCGTCGTTGCGGACATCACCCACCAGCGGCAGCGCTTGGCCGCCCGCCGCTTCCAGTTGTTCGGCGGCCGTGAAGACCGTTCCTTCAAGCTTGGGGTGTGGCTCCCCGGTCTTGGCCATGATGACGATGTTGGCGCCGTCACGTGCCGCACGGGTAGCGATTGCCAGGCCGATGCCGCGGCTGCCGCCGGACATCAGAATGGTGCGGCCCTTCAGTGATCCACGTGCCTGGTAGGGAAGGGCAGGGCTTGCAGAAGCATCGTTGCTTGAGGTCATGAGGACACTGTAGCCCAACTATGTTACTGGCGAGTAACATCACTCGATGCTCGACTTGAAGTCGGAAAATTGTAGGGTTTCTACAGCGGTCTGTGGCTTTTGCGTCATTAGACTAGCCAACAGGGCCCGCACTTTGTACGGATGCTACTTAAGAGCGCATGCCTAACAAAGCAGTGCCAGCGTAAATCAGCTACAGAGCCGGAGACATTTGATGAGCCACGATCTGACAACGACAGCGGGAAAGATTGCCGACTTCCGCGACCGCCAGGCCCGTGCAGAACAACCGTCCGGCCCCGAAGCCATCGAGAAGCAACATGCCCGCGGCAAGAACACCGCCCGCGAACGCATCGACATGCTCCTCGACGAAGACTCCTTCATAGAGTTCGATGCTTTGGCCGTCCACCGCTCCACCGCGTTCGGCATGGAAAAGAAGAAGCCCCTCGGCGACGGCGTGGTCTCAGGCTACGGCACCGTCGACGGCCGCCTCGTAGCCATCTACAGCCAGGAATTCAGCGTCTACGGTGGCTCCCTGAGCCAAGTCAACGGCGAGAAGATCGTCAAGGTCCAGGAATTCGCCCTCCGCAACGGTTGCCCGATGGTGGGCATCAACGACGGCGGCGGCGCGCGTATCCAGGAAGGCGTCGCCTCGCTGGCGATGTTCGCTGACATCTTCCGCAACAACGTCCATTCTTCCGGCGTCGTCCCGCAGATTTCCCTCATCATGGGCCCGTGCGCCGGCGGGGCGGCCTACTCCCCCGCCCTCACCGACTACATCGTGATGGTGGACAAGACCTCCCACATGTTCATCACCGGCCCCGACGTCATCAAGACCGTCACCGGCGAAGACGTGGACATGGAAACCCTTGGCGGCGCACGCCAGCACAACGCCACCACCGGTACTGCAACATACCTCGCCAATGACGAAGCCGACGCGATCGAGTTCGTCCGCGAACTCCTGGACTTCCTGCCGTCCAACAACCTGTCCGAGGCGCCCGTCCTGGAGCACGAGCAGGAACTGGAGCTCGACGACGACGACCTCGCCCTCGACACGCTCATCCCGGACTCGGCCAACCAGCCGTACGACATGCGCAAGGTCATCGAGCAGATCGTGGATGACGCCCATTTCCTCGAAATGCAGTCGCTCTACGCCCCCAACGTGATCATCGGCTATGGCCGGGTTGAAGGCCACACGGTCGGGATCGTGGCCAACCAGCCCATGCAGTTCGCGGGCACGCTGGACATCTCGGCTTCGGAAAAGGCCGCCCGCTTTGTCCGCCACTGCGACGCCTTCAACGTTCCCATCATCACCTTGGTGGACGTCCCCGGCTTCCTGCCCGGCAAGGACCAGGAATTCCAGGGCATCATCCGCCGCGGAGCCAAGCTGCTTTACGCCTACGCCGAAGCCACCGTGCCCAAGCTGACGGTCATCACGCGCAAGGCCTACGGCGGAGCGTACATCGTGATGGGCTCCAAGAAGCTCGGCGCCGACCTCAACCTGGCCTGGCCCACGGCGCAAATCGGCGTCATGGGCGCCCAAGGTGCCGTCAACATCCTGTACCGCCGCGATCTTGCCGCGGTCGCCGAGGCCGGTGGCGACGTCGAAGCCAAGCGCGCCGAGATCATCCGCCAGTACGAGGAAGAACTCCTCAACCCCTACCAGGCGGCCGAGCTGGGCTACGTCGACGCCGTCATCGCGCCGTCGGAGACCCGCTTGCAGATCATCAAGGGCCTCCGCGCCCTCCGCGACAAGCGGGCCAGCCTGCCCACCAAGAAGCACGGAAACATCCCCCTGTGAGCGTCGAACAGAACCCAGGCTCCGGGCCCGGTTCCACGGACGCGGTGCCCGCCGAGCCCTTGCTTTCGGTGGTCAAGGGAGACCCGACGCCGGAAGAGCTCGCGGCGCTTGCCGCCGTCGTCGCCTCCCTTGGAGCGTCCGAGGAAGCCGAAGCTCCAAAACCGAGCACGCGGCACTGGCTGCGCCGGCAGCAACTGCGCATGGATCCCACACCGGGTCCAGGCGCCTGGAAGCGCAGCCGGGGCTGAGTTTTGTGGTCACCCAACCGACTCGCATTTAATGCCGTTTTGAAGGCCCGGAACGACATTAAATGCGAGCAAGTTGGGTTGGCGGCCGGATCTTCTGCAACAACCCTTTCATAAGGCGCCTGGACGCGGTTAGGCTCGTGGGGTGACTACCTCTAACACAGCTCCGGCACGCCTCCAGACTGCCATCGACGCGGTCGCCGATGCCTACACGGACACCCTTCTTGCCCTCAACCCGAGCCTCGCCACCACCCTCGGCCTGCCCGGACACGAAACCGAATACCAGGATTTCTCGCCCTCAGGCGCCGCGGCCTTCGCCAAGGCAGCACGGGACACCCTCGACGAGCTCGCCACCCTCGAACCCACGGACGCCTCCGACGTCGTCACGCTGGACGCGATGCGGGAACGGCTCGGCCTGGCGATTGAGATCCACGAGTCCGGCTGGGACGCCGCGGACCTGAACAATATCGAATCTCCCGCCCAAACCATCCGCGCGATCTTCGACCTTATGCCCACCGACACGGCCGAACACTGGGAGCACATCGCCGGCCGCGCTGCCAACGTTGCGGAAGCGATCGACGGGTACATCGTTTCCCTTCGCTCGGCGAAGGACGCAGGGAAAGTCTCCGCGGCCCGCCAAGTCAAGATCGTCATCGAACAGACCAGCAAATACGCGGCCGAAGACGGCTTCTTCGCCAAGCTCGCCGCCGAAGCCACCATCGACGGCCAGCCGCTGCCGGCGGAACTGCAGGAAAAGCTCGACGCCGGTGCCGCCGTCGCGCGCTCCGCTTACTTGCGTCTTGCCGCCTTCCTCGAAGCGGAACTTCTGCCCTTTGCTCCCGAAAAGGACGCCGTGGGCCGCGAACGCTACGCCCTGGCCTCACGCTTGTTCCTTGGCGCAACCGTGGACCTCGAGGAAACATACGCCTGGGGCGTGCAGGAACTCGAGCGGCTCATTGCCGAACAGGAACAGGTGGCCGAGCAAATCAAGCCCAGCGCGTCCATCGAGGAAGCCAAAGCCATCCTCGACAACGATCCCGCACGGCAAATCAAGGGCACCGACGCCCTCAAAGCCTGGATGCAGGAACTCTCAGACCGGGCAGTGTCCGAATTGGCCGACGTCCACTTCGACATCCCGGACATCATGAAGACGCTCGAATGCCGCATCGCCCCCACGGACGAAGGCGGCATCTACTACACGGGCCCTTCGGACGACTTCTCCCGGCCAGGCCGCATGTGGTGGTCCGTCCCCGCCGGCGAAGACACCTTCACCACCTGGGCCGAAACCACCACAGTGTTCCACGAAGGCGTCCCCGGCCACCACCTCCAGGTGGCCACCGCCGTCTACCGCCGCGAGCTCCTCAACAACTGGCGGCGGAACGTCTGCTGGGTGTCCGGGCACGGCGAAGGCTGGGCACTCTATGCAGAAAAGCTCATGCTCGAGCTCGGCTACCTCAAGGACCCGGGCGACCACATGGGCATGCTGGACATGCAGCGCATGCGCGCGGCCCGCGTGGTGTTCGATATCGGCGTCCACCTCGAGCTGGAAGTTCCGGAACGCTGGGGCAGCGGTACCTGGACCTCGGAGAAGGGCTTCGAATTCCTCAAGGCCAACCTCCCCATCAGCGCGGGCCAGCTCCAGTTCGAATTCACCCGCTACCTCGGATGGCCGGGGCAGGCTCCGTCGTACAAGGTGGGGCAACGGCTGTGGGAAGAAATCCGGGCTGAACTCGAACGCCGCGACGGATTCGACTTGAAGTCCTTCCACACGGATGCCCTGAACATCGGCTCTGTCGGCCTGGATACGCTTCGCCGGGCGCTGCTCGGGTGACCCAACTGACTCGCATTTGTTGTCGTTTTGGAGGCTCATAACGACAACAAATGCGAGTCAGATGGGCTGAGACGTACGAGACATTCCCCACATTCTGTCCGGGAATAACTTCATAAATGGGTGGATTGGCGGCGAATTCGCGGGCCTTTTTTGGGAGTGGGTCGAATGTGAGACCGTAACATTTCTCAACGTCGGGTCGCGGTGGTATTTTTCGGGGCCTAGTTTGTTCCGGTGAGCAATTCATCCAACACTGTGACTTCCGCCGGAAAGACTTCGTCCCGGCTTCCCAAGTGGGCAACGTCCTTCGGCGTCCAGATCATCGCGGCCCTCGTGATCGGCCTGGCCCTCGGCCTCCTGGCCAAAGCCACCGGCAGCACCACGAAAGCTCCCAACGGGCTCGGCGCCACGCTGCAGACCATCGGCTCGAGCTACGTCTCGCTGCTGCAGACCGCCGTCGTGCCCTTGATCTTCACAGCCGTGGTGAGCTCCATCGCGAACCTGCGCCAAGTGTCCAATGCCGCGAAATTGGCGTGGAACACTCTGCTCTGGTTCGCCATCACGTCACTCATCGCCGTGACGATCGGCATCGGACTTGGAGTGCTCTTGCAGCCAGGCTCCGGCACCGGCATCACCAAGAAGGCCGAGTACGCCGGAAAGACCGGCGACTGGTGGGCGTTCCTGACAGGTCTTTTCCCCAAGAACTTCCTGGGCCTGGGAGCGAGCACCACCGTCACGGACGGCGTCGCCAGCACGTCGATCACCTTCAACGTGCTGCAGATCCTGGTGATCGCCATCGCCGTCGGCGTCGCAGCCCTCAAGGTGGGCAAGCAGGCCGAACCGTTCCTGAACCTCAACGCTTCCGCCCTGGCCGTCATCCAGAAGGTCCTCTGGTGGATCATCCGCATTGCCCCGCTGGGCACCATCGGCCTGATCGGCAACGCAGTGGCCGTCTACGGGTGGGATACCATCGGTTCGCTCGGCAAGTTCACGGTGGCCATCTACGCGGGCCTCGCCCTTGTGCTGTTCGTCGTCTACCCCATCCTGGTCAAGACCCATGGACTGTCCGTCAAGCAGTACTTCTCGGGCGTGTGGCCCGCCGTGCAGTTGGCATTCGTCTCGCGTTCCTCGATCGGCACGCTGCCGCTCACGCAGCGCGTCACCGAACGCAACCTGGGCGTCCCCCAGGGTTACGCATCGTTCGCCGTGCCGCTCGGCGCGACTACCAAGATGGACGGTTGCGCCGCCATCTACCCGGCCGTCGCCGCGATCTTCGTTGCCCAGTTCTTCGGCATCAACCTGGACTTCAGCCAGTACTTGCTGATCGTGGTGGTTTCCGTCCTTGGTTCCGCGGCAACGGCAGGCACCACGGGCGCCGTCGTCATGCTCACGCTGACACTTTCCACGCTGGGACTGCCGCTGGCCGGCGTCGGACTCCTCCTGGCGATCGACCCCATCCTGGACATGGGCCGCACGGCCGTCAACGTGGCAGGACAGGCGCTGGTTCCGGCCATCGTCGCCAAGCGGCAGGGAATCCTGGACGAATCGCTCTACAACGCGCCCCGCAAGGGAACGGCATTCGCGGCCGAGGGTGAGTCCCCGGAGGCATCCGAGGAGACCCGCGAGCTCGCTGGCGCCAAGGCCTAGCGACGGCACATCGTCGCGCGGACAAATCCCCGGGGGCCAGTTCAAAATGCCCCGGGGATTTGTCCTTTTAACGGGGTGGATTCTGGATAGGCTCTGTCCATGCTCATAGTCACCTCAAACAAGATTCCGGGCCACAAGATCGACGCCGTCTTCGGCGAAGTCATGGGCCTCACCGTCCGCTCACGGGATATCGGCGCCCAGGTAATGGCCGGCTTCCGTTCCCTCGGCGGCGGCGAGCTGCCCGAAATGACCAAGGCGCTCTATGAGAGCCGCCAGGAAGTCATGGCCCGCATGGTCAACGAGGCACAGCAGCGCGGTGCCAACGCAATCGTCGCGATGCGCTTCGACACGTCCGAGATGGGCGGCAACTGGACCGAAGTGTGCGCCTACGGGACTGCCGTTTTCGCCATTCCCCTGGCCGAAGGCGAGCCAGGCGCCACAGGCCAGTCGATCTACCTCACCAGCGCGGCAGCCCAACAGCCCACCCAGCAATCCACGCAGGCCGCGACGTCGGCCGCGCCCCAGGAACACGAGACCCCACCGGAGATTTAACTTGCCCTGAGTGCAAAGTTGCACTTAGTGTAACTATGTGACGCCTTCCGACACTATCGCCCTCCCGTCGCGCCGCGAACAGAACAAACTGGCCACCCGCCAAGCGATCGCCGACGCGGCCCTCGCCGTGTTGCGCAGCAAGGGGGCCGGCAATTTCACCGTGGAAGACATCGCGGAAGAAGCCGGCGTATCCCGGCGCACCTTCTTCAACTACTTCCCCAGCCTCGAAGCAGCCTTGGCGTCCGTGACCGAAGGCTTCCTGGACCATGCCTTGGAACAGTTCCGATTGCGCCCTTCGGACGAACCCATCCTCGATTCCGCCCGGGCCGCCCTCACGGCGCTGGCTGACCCTATGACGGTTTCCCCCATGGCCGAACTCTTCAGCCTCACCCACGACAACCGTGCCTTGGTGCGTTCCGAACTGGAAGCCTGGGACCACTGCACCACTCAGATCATCGACGCTGCCCGTCGTCGCCTCGGCCCGGATGTCAACGAGCTCTATCTGCGGGCTCTGGCAGGGTCCATCATTTCCTGCGGCAAGGCAGCCATGAGCGTCTGGTTCGAACAACACGGCCCGGATCTATCCGCTGAATCCCTCGCGAGCTTGCGGCAGCACTTGATCGACGCTATCGGCCTGCTCGGTTCAGGCTTCACGGCACCCGCCCCTCAAACCCCGTCGGCGCACAGCCCTCAGCCCGCGGCAGACTCCCAACACTCGGCATAACCACACACCGACAGATCGGTTCCGATATGGCACTCCTGCTCTACCGCCTTGGCAAGTTCTCCTACCGTCACCGCTGGCTGGTGATCTCCCTCTGGCTGGCTGTGCTCGTGGCCGTCGGCGGTTCTGCAGCCGCCTTCCACGGCACCATGTCCAACAATTTCCAGATCCCCGGCACTGAGACCCAGCAGATGCTGGACAAACTCAAGAAGGACCTTCCTGCCTCCTCGGGCGGTTCCGCAGGGATCGTCTTCGAAGCCGGCGACGCCGGATTCAACCAAGCCGGCAAGGACGCCATTGCGTCGGCCCTCGCCCGGCTGGAAAAGCTGCCGGATGTGCAGTCCACGGTCAACCCGTTCACGACCCAAGCCGCCTTGGACAAGGCACCGTCCGATCTTGCTGCCGGGGAACAGAAAGCTGCCGCCGGGCAAGCTGAGCTGGACAAGGCGCGGGCCACGCTCGACGCAGGCGATGCCCAACTCAAGGCCGCCGAGCAGCAAATGACCGCCGTCGGTATGCCCGCGGCGCAGATCCAGGCCCAGCTTGCCCCTCAAAAGGCCGAACTCCTGGCCGGACGCCAGAAGCTCGATGCCGGCCAGAAGCAAGCGGCCGACGGCGCCGCCACCCTCGCCCTGGCCAAACGCCAAGTGACCGCTTCCCAAGGGATGCGCTTTGTCTCCACGGACGGTAAAGCGGCGATCGCGCAGGTCCAGTTCAAGACCTCGATCAATGGCCTGACCCCCGCCGTCCGGCAGCAAGTCCAGGACATTGTCCATGGGGTCTCTTCGGCAGGCGTCACAGCCTTGGCCAGCAAGGAAATCACCGAGGACGTCTCCCAATTGTTCGGTGTCTCCGAAATCATCGGTATCGCCGTCGCGGCCATTGCCCTGATTGTGATGCTGGGAACGCTCGTCGCCGCCGGCCTTCCCCTGCTGATGGCGATCGTCGGCGTGGCGGTGGGCGTCGGCGGTACCTTTGCCCTCACCGGCGTCATTGACATGAGTTCCATCTCCCCGATGCTCGCGCTCATGCTGGGACTCGCCGTCGGGATCGACTACTCGCTCTTCATCGTCAACCGCCACCGCGGGCAATTGCTTTCGGGGATGGACGCCGAGGAATCAGTGGCCCTCGCCACCGGCACTTCAGGCAACGCCGTCCTTTTCGCCGGCCTCACTGTCGTCATCGCGCTTGCGGCACTGGTGGTTCCCGGGCTGCCATTCCTTGCGGTCATGGGTCTGTCGGCCGCCGCGACGGTGGCAGTCGCCGTCGTCGTCTCCCTCACTCTGACTCCGGCAGTCCTCTCGTTGGTGGGCCGCAAACTGATCTCCAAGCGGGCCTGGGCCAAGGCAGAGCGCCACAACGCCGAGCCTGACCACGCCTCGGCGGACCGCGCGGCGGACCAGCAGCGAAGCAGCCGTGGTTGGGGCGGGCTTGTGACCCGGCATCCGGTGGTCTCGCTGCTTGCCGGCGTCGTGCTGCTCGGGGTGCTGGCCCTCCCGGCCTCCCAGCTGCGCCTCGCTTTGCCCGACGGCGGTTCGGAGCCGGTCGATTCGCAAGCGTTCAAGGCGTACGACCTCACCCGGACCAGCTTCGGCGAGGGAATGACCGGTCCCATCGTGGTTGTCGGCACCTTCCCGGACGGGCTCAGCGACGATCAGGCCAAGACGAAGCAGTTCGACGTCGCGGACAAGCTGCGCAGTGTCGACAACGTCGTGGCGGCCGTTCCGGTAGCCCTCAGCCAGGATCACCGCACGGCCGTTTTCCAGGTCATCCCCAAGGACGGGCCCGCGAGCGCCAGCACCGTCCAGGTGGTCTCGGAACTGCGGGGCAAGGGTTCCGAAATCCAGCAGGCCACAGGCGCCACCATCGGATTGACGGGGCAGACGGCCGGCAACATCGACGTCTCCGCGAAGCTCGGTGCCGCCTTGCCGCCGTACTTGGCGATCGTCGTCGGGCTCTCGCTGGTCCTCCTGCTCCTGGTGTTCCGCTCGATCGTCGTCCCGCTGCTCGCCACCGGCGGTTTCCTGCTCTCGCTCGCGGCAGCGTTCGGCGCCGTGGTGGCCGTGTACCAGTGGGGCTGGCTGGGCACCGTGTTCGACGTGCCCAACCCCGGAGCCGTGCTGAGCTTCCTGCCAATCATCCTCATTGGTGTGCTGTTCGGCCTGGCCATGGACTACCAGGTGTTCATCACCTCAGGCATGCGTGAATCGTTCATGCACGGTGAGAACGCGAAGCAGGCCGTCCGAAGCGGCTTCAGCCATGCCGCAGCGGTGGTCACGGCCGCCGCCATCATCATGGTCAGCGTGTTCGCCGGCTTCATCTTCAGCCACCTGACTATGGTCCGGCCTCTCGGTTTCGCGATGGCGTTCGGCGTGCTCGTGGATGCGTTCGTGGTGCGGATGACCATTGTTCCGGCCGTGATGTACCTGTTGGGCGAGAAAGCCTGGTGGCTGCCGCGGTGGCTGTCCCGGGTCCTGCCCGACGTCGACGTCGAGGGTGCAAATCTCCAGCGCACGACGGCGGCGGGCGGCGCCAAGGAGCTGGTCCACTAAGCGCCTGGTTGCCTATCAGCGGGCGTCGGTTCTGTGTCCAGAACCGACCCCCGCTCACCTTTAAGGCCCTTTCCCCAAACGCCCGCTCACCCAAGTGAGCGAGCGTCCGGCCAAACACCCATATAAGTGAGCGAGCGTCGTGGGAAGGCAGCGCGTACTACGCTTGAGCCGTGACCCGATTGATCCTGGCTTCCCAGTCCCCCGCCCGCACCAAGCTCCTCACGGAGGCCGGCATCCACCACGAGGTACTCGTCTCGGACGTGGACGAGGACGCCGTGCAAGCCCGGTACGGCGTCACCGATGCGCATGACACCGCTCTCCTCCTCGCCCGCGCCAAGGCCGAGGCTGTCGCTTCCCTGCCCGACGCCGAGGGGGCCCTGGTGATCGGCTGCGATTCCGTGTTCGAGTTCGACGGCGAATCGCACGGTAAGCCGTACACAGTAGACATTGCCAAGGAACGAATGCTGCGCATGAGCGGCTCCAAGGGCGTCCTCCACACCGGGCACTGGCTCGTGGACTGCCGCGAAACCGCAGCGGACATGAACGACGGCGAGACGGCCGTCGGCACCGGAGCAACGGTCGGTGCGGTGTCCAGCGCAGAGGTCCACTTTGCGGAGATGAGCGAGAAGGACATCGACGCCTACATCGCAACCGGCGAGCCCCTGCACTGCGCCGGTTCGTTCACGATCGACGGCTTGGGCGGGGCCTTCATCCGCAAGGTCGACGGCGACCCGCACGCCGTCGTCGGGCTCTCCATCTCGACCCTCCGCGATCTGCTCGGGCAAGCGAACGTCGGGATCACCGAACTCTGGACCCACAACGGCTCCGAAGCGGGCAGCGAATAGCGGCGGTCTGGGTCGCCGGCCCGGCGGCCAATTTCCAGCCTTTGTAGCAACCCTACAAAGACAGGCCGTCTCACACACGGAATCCCCCATCAATATGGGCGGAACCCTCAAAATCACGCTAGGCTCCCTGAAGGACAGAAGGAGTCAACTTGTCAGCTAATCCGGCGCAGCCCATTTCCAGCCCTCTCACCAAGGTCTTGATCGCCAACCGAGGCGAAATCGCGGTCCGCATCATCCGCGCAGCCCGGGACGAAGGCATCGCATCCGTGGCCGTCTACGCGGACCCCGACCGCGACGCACTGCACGTCAGGCTGGCAGATGAGGCCTACGCACTGGGCGGCAACACCGCTGCCGAGTCGTACCTCGTGATGGACAAGTTGATCGACGTCGCCAAGCAGTCGGGCGCGGACGCCATCCACCCGGGCTATGGCTTCCTCGCAGAGAACGCCGAGTTTGCCGCCAAGGTCATCAACGCCGGCATCACCTGGATCGGCCCGTCCCCGGACGCCATCTCCGCATTGGGCGACAAGGTGCAGGCCCGCCACATCGCCGAAAAGGTCGGCGCCCCCTTGGTTCCCGGTACGGCCGACCCGGTCGAGTCCGCTGACGAGATCCTGGCCTTCGCCAAGGAGTTCGGGCTCCCGATCGCCATCAAAGCCGCCTACGGCGGCGGCGGACGCGGCATCAAGGTGGCCCGCACCATCGAGGAAATCCCCGAGCTTTTCGAGTCCGCAGTACGTGAAGCCATTGCCGCCTTCGGCCGCGGCGAGTGCTTCATCGAGCGCTTCCTGGATTCCCCCCGCCACGTCGAGACCCAGTGCCTCGCTGACGCCTACGGAAACGTCGTTGTGGTGTCCACTCGCGACTGCTCCCTCCAGCGCCGCAACCAGAAGCTTGTGGAAGAGGCCCCCGCGCCGTTCCTGAGCCCGGAGCAGAACGAGCGCCTCTACGAATCCTCCAAGGCCATCCTGAAAGAGGCAGGCTACCTCGGCGCTGGAACGTGCGAATTCCTGGTGGGCCAGGACGGCATCATCTCATTCCTCGAAGTCAACACGCGTCTTCAGGTGGAGCACTGCGTTTCGGAGGAAGTCACAGGCCTCGACCTGGTCCGCGAGCAGTTCCGCATCGCCCGTGGCGAGAAACTCGGCTATGGCGATCCCGAGGTCCGCGGCCACTCCTTCGAATTCCGCATCACCGGCGAAGACCCGGGCCGCAACTTCATGCCCGCACCGGGAACCATCAGCACCCTGAAGAACCCGACGGGTCCGGGCATCCGCATCGATTCCGGCGTGGAGCAGGGCGACGTCGTCAGCGGGAACTTCGATTCCATGCTGTCGAAGCTGATTGTCACCGGCGCTACCCGCGAACAGGCCCTCCAGCGTTCCCGCCGCGCCCTTGAGGAAATGGTGGTTGAAGGCATCCCCACCGTCATTCCTTTCGACCTCGCAGTGGTGACCGATCCCGCGTTCGCTCCGGCCGAAGGCCCGTTCAAGGTGCACACCCGCTGGATCGAGACCGAGTTCGTCAACAACGTCCCCGCGTGGACGCCTACCGGAACCGGAACAGAAGCCGCCGACGCCGTTGAGCGCCAGCGCGTCGTCGTCGAGGTTGGCGGCAAGCGGCTGGAAGTTGTCCTTCCGGCGACCCTCGGCTCGGTTTCGTCTGTCGCCAACGCGGGCACCAAGGGCGCCAAGGTCAAGAAGCGTTCCCGCTCTGCGGGCGCCACAGCCGCAGTCGCGGGCGGCAACGCCCTCACCTCGCCGATGCAGGGCACCATCGTCAAGGTGGCAGTAGCCGCCGGCGACGTGGTTGCAGAAGGCGATCTGATCGTGGTCCTCGAAGCCATGAAGATGGAACAGCCCCTCACCGCCCACAAAGCCGGCACCATTCATGGCTTGGTGGCAAAGGCAGGCGAGACCGTCTCCGCGGGCGCCGTCATCGCGACGATCGAAGACTAGTCCCCACTGCCCCCCTAGCCTCGCTTCGCTCGGCCAGGGAACCCGGGCAGCGTGGGCCCACCCACTGCCCCCCTAGCCTCGCTTCGCTCGGCCAGGGAACCCGGGCAGCGTGGGCCCAATTAGAGAGCTCCGGCCCCGCACCATGGGTGCGGGGCCGGAGCCATTTAACCCGAGCCTGTTAATTCAAGCTCAAGCTACGTTGTTTTCGTAGTCCGAGTCCTTGGTTTCCCTGGACAGGAATAGTGCCACGAGCGTCAGTACCGCCATGGCGCTGAGGTAGACGCCCACCAGGACCGTGCTGCCCTTGGCCGACTCCCAGAGCCAGACCGCGATGAACGGAGCCACAGCCGCACCGAGGATGCTGGACATGTTGTAACTGACGGCGGATCCGGTGTATCGGACGTTGGTCGGGAACAGTTCCGGAAGCAGCGCACCCATGGGGCCGAAGGTAAGGCCCATCAGCGTGAAGCCAATGATCAGCAACGCCATGGTGCCAACAAAGCCGCCACTGAACAACGGCACGAAGAGCAAGCCGAACACCAGGATTCCCGCGGTCACGGCCAGGAGCATCTTGCGACGGCCGTACTTTTCGGCCAGCGGACCGGCAACCAAGGTGAAAATGCCGAAGAAGACGACGCCGGCAATCAACATCCAGAGAAACTCGCTGTTGCTGAACCCCAAGCCCGGGACGAACGCCGCGGCTGCAGCGTCGGTCATGGGCTTTCCGGCCTTGACCGCCGCGGCCTGCGCGCCTGTCAGGGTGGGTTGCGTTCCGTACTTCAGGGTGAACGTGGTCATCAGGTAGAACAGCACGTACGTCGCAAGCATGATGAAGGTACCGAGGATCAGCGGGCGCCAGCTCTTCTTGAACACGCGTCCGATGGGCAGCTTGGCCACTTCGTTGGACTCCAGCACCTTGGTGAATGCGGGAGTTTCAATGAGCTTGAGGCGCACGTAGAGGCCAAGGATCACCATGACGGCGCTGAGCAGGAACGGCACGCGCCAGCCCCAGGCGGCGAAGGCCTCGGGAGTCAAGGTGTAGCTGAAGACCAGGAAGATGATGTTGGCCAGGATGAAGCCGATCGGCGCACCCATCTGCGGGAATGTTCCATAGATGGCGCGTTTATTGGCCGGCGCGTTCTCCGTTGCGAGCAGCGCGGCGCCGCTCCACTCTCCCCCGAGGGCCAGGCCCTGGGCGAACCGCAGCACAACCAACAATGTGGGAGCCAGGAAGGTCCAGCCCGGAACCTGTGCCGTGGGGAGGCAACCGATCAGGAACGTGGCAATACCCATGGTCAGGAGGGACGCAACCAGGGTTCCCTTGCGACCGAATTTGTCACCGAAGTGGCCGAAAACTATAGAGCCGAGCGGTCGGGCGACGAAGGCGACACCGAACACCGCGAAGGAGCTCAACAGCTGGGTGGTCTCGTCCGCCGTCGGGAAGAAGAGTTTAGGGAAGACGAGCACAGCTGCCGTGGCGTAAACGTAGAAATCGTAGAACTCGATGGACGTTCCGATGAGGCTGGCGAAGATCACCCGGCCCCGCGAGTTGACCGGCTTGACTGACTCGCTTTCCTTGGATTCAGCGATGGAAGACATGTAGTGGATGCTTTCGTTCACGCCGGCCCGGCGTCGCTGAGCCTGCCGGCAGATTATTGAGAGTTCAATAATAGTTCCCGGTATCCACCAAATGGACAATCAAGTCCAAGATGCGGACGCCCGGAAAAGTCTCACTCTGTGGTCCGCGCCACAACAACCTCACCATCGCCTCACGCAGTGGTGACCCCCTCCGATAGGTGAATGTCACAGCACGTTTACAAACCGCGACGGTCCGCGAAACGCGCCGTACCTAACGTGTAAGGACAACGTCCCCACAAAGGAGGCACTCCGTGACAGTTGACCGAAGCACCGAAATCCTCACCAACGAGCAGGCGCCCACCGCCCTCGTCCCCGAGCTTGAACACCGCCCTGGCCGCTGGATTGCCAACTGGGATGCAGAGAACAAGGAGCAGTGGGACGCCGTTGGCCGTTCCATCGCCAAGCGCAACCTGTACTGGTCCATCTTCGCCGAGTTCCTCGGCTTCGTCGTCTGGCAGCTCTGGTCGATCGTCGTCGTCCAGCTCCCGGCAGCAGGCTTCAAGTTCGACACCAACCAGATCTTCTGGCTCATCTCGATCCCCAGCCTGGTCGGTGCCACACTGCGCATCCCGTACACCTTCATGGTCCCGAGGTTCGGCGGCCGCAACTGGACCATCGTCTCGGCCCTCCTGCTGCTGATCCCGACGGCGGGCCTCGCCCTCTGTGTCTCAAACCCCGGCACCCCCTTCGGCGTCATGCTGCTGGTTGCGGGCCTTGCAGGCTTCGGCGGCGGCAACTTCGCCAGCTCGATGGCAAACATCACTTTCTTCTACCCCGCCCGTGAAAAGGGCTGGGCACTGGGCCTGAACGCCGCGGGCGGAAACCTTGGTGCCGCCGTCGCGCAGCTCATCGTCCCGATCGCCGTCACGCTCCTTGCCGCCGGCACCGTCAACCTGCCCATGGCCGGCCTCATCTGGATTCCGCTCATCCTCGTCGCCGCGTTCGGCGCCTGGAAGTACATGAACAACCTCACCAGCGCCAAGGGTGACGTCGCAGGCTCCATCGCCGCGCTCAAGGAACCGCACCTGTGGATCATGGCCTTCCTGTACATCGGTACCTTCGGCTCGTTCATCGGCTTCTCCGGCGTCTTCCCCAAGCTCATCAAGGACTACTTCCCGGCATTCTCCTCCATGCACCTCGGCGCGGTTGTCCTCTCGCTCGCCTTCCTTGGCCCGCTGGTCGGTTCCCTCGCCCGCCCCTACGGTGGACGCATGGCTGACCGCATGGGCGGAGCCCGCATGACCGTCACGGCGTTCGCAGCGATGGCCGTCATCACCTTGACCATGATCTGGACCCTTCCGCTCAAGAACTTCTGGCTCTTCCTGGTCCTGTTCCTGTTCCTCTTCACGGCGAGCGGCTTCGGAAACGGCGCCACGTACCGCATGATTCCGGTCATCTTCGCCACCTCCAGCCGCGCAGCTCGCTCCGGTGCGAGCGCCGCCAGCACGGCACGCCTCGCGTCTTCCTCCCTCGGCCTGATCTCCGCGATCGGCGCCTACGGCGGATTCGTCATCCCCCAGGTACTCAATGCATCCAGCGCTTCCGGCTCCTACACCCCCGCGTTCTATGGCTTCGTCGGCGCCTACGTGCTGATGCTCATCGTTTGCTGGGTCTGCTACCTCCGGAAGGCCAACCGTACCGCGATGGGACACATCTAATATGCCCAATGGCGCCAACACCCACTGCCCGTATTGTGCGCTGCAGTGCGCCATGACCCTGACCCCGGCGGCGCCCTCGGCGCAGCCGGGGTCAGACCCCGCTCCCGCGGCTAAGGCACTTCCGCTCCTGGACGTGTCCGGCCGCGACTTCCCCACCAACCGGGGCGGGCTGTGCCGCAAGGGCTGGACATCGGCGTCGTTGTTGAACCACACCGGACGCGTCACGGAACCCATGCTCAAAGGGTCCGACGGCGTCCACCGGCCAGTCACGTGGGACCAGGCACTCATGCTGGTCACCGGCGCCGTCAAGCAGACCCGCGAGCAGTACGGGCCCGACGCCGTCGGCGTGTTCGGCGGCGGCGGACTCACCAATGAGAAGGCCTACCAGTTGGGCAAGTTCGCCCGCTTGGCGCTGGGAACCTCGCGCATCGACTACAACGGACGTTTCTGCATGTCCTCCGCCGCGGCGGCCGGAAACCGCGCGTTCGGTGTGGACCGCGGCCTCCCGTTCCCCGTGGAAGACCTCGATTCGGCAAACGTCATTTTCCTTCTCGGCTCCAACGTCGCCGAGACCATGCCACCATTCGTCCAGCACCTGCAGGGCGCGCGCGATTCCGGCGGGTTGATCGTGGCCGATCCCCGCCGTTCCGCGACGGCCGCATTCACCGGCGACGGCGGCGGCATCCACTTGCAGCCGACCCCCGGAACAGACCTGGCCCTGCTGTTGGGTATCTCCCACGTGGTGGTCCACGAAGGCCTCGCCGACGCCGAATACCTCGAGGATCGCACCACCGGGTACCCTGCGATAGTTCGTAGCCTCTCCGCTTTCTGGCCGGAGCGCGTCCAGTCAATCACCGGCGTGCCCGCCACACTTATCCGGGAAACCGCCCGCCGCCTCGCCGACGGCGCCCGGCGCGGCGGCAGCTACATCCTCACCGGCCGCGGCGTCGAACAGCACGTCGACGGCACGGACACCGCCACCGCCGCCATCAACCTCAGCCTCCTCCTCGGCCTGCCGGGATCCTCCCGCAGCGGCTACGGCACACTGACCGGCCAGGGAAACGGCCAGGGCGGCCGCGAGCACGGCCAAAAGGCCGACCAGCTCCCCGGCTACCGCAAGATCACCGATCCCGCCGCCCGCGCCCACGTCGCCAAGGTGTGGGGCGTCGACGAATCACTCATCCCCGGCCCCGGTCTTCCCGCCGTGGAGCTGTTGAAGTCTTTGGGACAGCCCGACGGCGTCCGTTGCCTCTTCGTGCACGGCGCCAATGTTGCGGTGTCAGCCCCCGACGCCGGCGCGGTGATCGAGGGCCTGCGGAGCCTGGACTTCCTGGTTGTCTGCGACTTCTTCATGTCCGAGACGGCGCTGGAAGCCGACCTGGTCCTCCCGGTCACCCAGTGGGCCGAGGAAGAAGGTACCCTGACCAACCTCGAGGGCCGCGTGCTCCGCCGTCGTAAGGCGCTCACCCCTCCCCCCGGCGTCCGCAGCGAATTGTGGCTCATGGCCCGGCTCGCCGAATCGCTCGACGCTCCGTCCACGTTCAGCGACGATCCCGAGACCGTCTTCGAGGAGCTCCGGCTCGCCTCGGCGGGCGGCCTGGCCGACTACTCCGGAATCGACTACGCCATGCTGGATCGAGGAGAGGCTGCCTACTGGCCTTATCCCACCGGTAGTTCGGGAACGCCGCGACTCTTCCTCGACGGTTTCGCGCACGCCAGCGGACGCGCGGTGATGGTCCCGGTGGCACCGCGGACGCGGTCCCGGCGATCCGCCGTCGTCGGCTCTGATCCTGACCCGCTGACGCTTGTCACCGGGCGGTTGCTGGAACATTACCAATCGGGCGCCCAGACCCGCCGCGTGGCCGAACTCGCCGCCGCGCAGCCGGAGGCGCTCTTGCAGATCCACCCCGCGACGGCGGCCGTCAGGGACATCACCGACGGCGACTTTGTCCGGGTCTCCAACGAACGCGGAGAGGTCCTGTGCAGGGTGGAGCTCAGCAACAGCATCCGGACGGACACCGTCTTCCTCCCCTTCCATTTCCCGGGACTGGGCAGCGCCAACCTGCTCACGGAAGCGGTCACGGATCCCATCTCGGGCATGCCGGAGTTCAAGACCAGCACGGTCTGGGTCCGGAAGGCAGCACTACCAAATATCGAATCGGCGTTGGCTGGCCAGTTGGCTGTTCCAGCGGGCGCCGGCTTGTCAACGCAGGTCAAGGAGGCATCGTGAGCGAGCGAATTGTGGTGGTCGGATTCGGACCGGTCGCAGCCCGGCTGGTGGACGAGCTGTTGCCCGCCGTGCGCGGCGGCCTTGTCCAGCTGCTCGTCGTCGGGCAGGAAAGCGAAGCGGCCTACAACCGTGTCATGGTGGCAGAACTCGGCGTGGGTCGTACTACCGCGGCAGCCCTCGCGATGGCGGACGCTGCCGATTTGGCGGCGGACGGCGTCGAAGTCCGGCTGGGTGTCACCGTCAAACGCATCGACCGCGCACGCCAGCAGCTTGTCCTTTCGGACGGGACCACGCCTGGCTACGACCGTTTGGTGTTCGCCACGGGTTCGCGACCCGTCATTCCGAACCTCACGGGTATCAACCCCGACCCTTCACACCCTGTCCTCCCTCCAGGGGTGACCGCCCTCCGGGACCTCCGCGACGCCGCTCAATTGCGCGACGCCGTGACTGCCGGCAAGCGCGTGATCGTGCTCGGTGGCGGTGTACTCGGCCTTGAAACGGCCTTGGCCGCAGCCGAAGAAGGCGCCCTGGCCACGGTGGTGCACAACGGTTCCTTCCCGCTGGGCCGCAACATCGACCGCGGCGGTGGAGCCGTTCTCGCGGCGAGCTTGCGCAACAGCGGGATCACCATGGTGGGCAACGCCCGTTCCACGGCGGTGGAGCACAATGGCCCCGACGGCATGTTTTCGGCCCTCGTCCTCAACGACGGGTCGCGGATCGAAGGCGACCTTCTTGTCCTTTCCTGCGGCGTGCGCCCCCGGATCGAACTGGCCGAAGGCTGCGGGCTGCCCGCGGCCACCGGCATCCTTGTGGATCACCATTTGCGGACCTATCACGAGCCGCACATGTTCGCCATCGGGGACTGCGCCGAAGTCCGCTGCGCCGATGCCGAGTGCGCCGAATGCCGCACAGCACTTGGCCCCTCCGGGCTTGTGGGACCGGGTTGGCGGCAGGCCGAGTGGCTTGCCGAGTACCTGATCCTTCTTGCCGAAGGCGGCCAGGACGCTGCCGACACCTTGGCACCGCTGCCGCAGGAGAAGCCCGGCGTCGTGGTGTTGAAGGCGCGAGGCATCAACCTGGCGGTCGCTGGCGACAACAGCGCTGAGCCGTGGGATGACGAGCTGTTGTCCGTGGGTGTCTCCGAGGGAACGCCCCGGCGCCAGGTCGCCCAGTGGGCCGATCCCGAACACGGCCGCTACGTCAAAATGACGACGCGGGGCGGCGCGCTCGAAGGACTCGTCACCGTAGGCATGCCGCGCACGGCCGCGGAGCTCGTGATGCTGTTCGAACGCGGCTCCGAGTTGCCAGCAGACCGTTCACTCCTCCTACGCCTGGACGGGCCGGACCAGCTCGGCTCTTCCGCTTCGAATGATGATCCGCAGCGCACAGTGTGTCGCTGCGCAGGCGTCAGCGGCGCGAGCATCGAGGAAGCCGTGTTGGATGGCTGCTCGTCCGTGCCGGAAGTTTCCAAGGCGACCCGCGCGGGGACGGGGTGCGGAGGGTGCCATGGGGACATCAAGGGGATTATCGAGAAGCATTTCCAGGGCGTTGCGGCGTAGGGGTTGCCGCGCCGCGCCACGTGAACAGGCCCTCCCGGTCCCTGTCGGTGAGCTTCGCGGCGTCGAGGAAGGTGTGGAGATCGAATTTTTCCAAGGCATCCCGGAAGGCGCCTTCAGTTGTTGTGCCGTGTTGCCGGCATAGTTCCTCAAGCCTAGGTTCGACGTTGTTTCGCTCGCCTCTGGCCGCCCGCGCATCGCCAAGCCTGACGGTTTCCAGATAGTCATCGACGATGCATTCGGGGTCTGTGCCGATTGCGTGAAGCAGAGCCATGGCGAGCAGGCCAGTCCGGTCCCTGCCGCCCATGCAATGGAAGAGGACCCCTCCTGCCGGCGCGTTGATCACGGCGGATATAGCGGCGCCGGCCCGTTCGGGCATGGCGGCGAGGTGCGGCTGGAAATACATCGCTGTGCCCACCAGACCGCTGTCCCAGTAGTCGGCCCAGAATTCCTTGTTTTCCAGGCCGTCAAGATCAACGTGGATTGTGGTGAGCCAACTGGGCCGTTCCTTGGTATCCGTGTCCCGTTCGCCTTGCTGACGGAGGTCCACCACAGTGCGGATCCCGGCATCATGGATCTGTTGCCATCCGTTCCCGGTGATCCAATCGACGTTCTCGCTCCGGAACAACACGCCTCGCGGAGTAAGTGCCCCGTCTGCGCGCCGTAGACCACCGAGGTCACGTCCGTTGACCAGGCCTTCAACTCTGAGTGTGCGATCCTTGTTTTCTGTCAGATCCCCCATGTGCCCTAGTAAACCAGAGCGTGCAAGTCGCCCTTCTGGATAATCACCCACGCGCGCATCATTGCAGCTAGGTCACCTCGCGGGCGCGTGGTCGCCTTCTGGTCGATCGGCCCCGGCACATCAGACTCTCAAGGCAGGTAACACCGACACGCGCGATCACACATGGAAGTAGCGGTTCTTGCGTGGTTGTTGGCGTGGGTCGATGTGGGGTGGCGGGATGAACCAGGGCACGCCTGTTTGGACTTGGATGTGCCATTCTTCGTTGTGGATCAGATGGTGGTGGTGGCTGCACAGCAAGACACCATTGTCGACACTGCTTGGTCCACCCCGCGACCAGTACTCGATGTGGTGGGCTTCGCACCACGGGGCCGGCATCGTGCACGAAGGGAACGCGCAGCCTTTGTCCCGGGTGGTAATGGCCTTACGGATGTGCGCCGGGAAGATCCTGGAGGACCGGCCGATGTCCAGCACCTGCCCGTCACCGCCGAGGACGACGGGAATGATGTCGGCGTCGCAGGCGATCTTCCGCAGCGTGGCCGCCGGGACCGGGCCTGTGAACGTAAAGCTCCCCGTGCCGCGTTGCGACCCGCCGGAGCGCCCGGCTTGTCCAGATTGCCCGAGGAACGTGAGCTGCTCCGCGTCTTTCAGCGCTGCCAGGAGCTCCCGGTGATCGATGGTGGCCATGATCTGGGGGCGTTGGCCTCCGGCCGCAGGCAGTGCACCCGTGGCGAGGGCAATCTTGCAGGCGCCCAGCAACCCGTCCAGGAGTTTTTGCGCCCTCGTGCGGCGGTCCAGGGACGCGGCATCATCACCTGAACCACCCGGCAGAGCATCCGCCCGGCCGTCCGTCGGAGCGTTTGCCGGCCCGCTCCCGCCGTCTCCGCCGCCCGCGTCCACCGCATGGTCCCCGGGTCCGGGCTCCGCGGACGTGCGGGTCCGGGGATTGGTGGCGGTGTTCATGACGGTGAGCAGGTGCTCGTACTGGTCCTGGGTGGCGAAGATTTCCAGATGCTGCAGACCGTGTTTGGGTTTACGTAGGAAAGCGCCCTGGAGGTGGCGCAGGGCTTCTTCGCTGGGCTCGGCCCCGTCCTGGTCGATCGCGTCGGTCCAGCGGCGGGCGATCCTGGCCAGGAAATCGGCGTCGTTCTCGGCCGCCGTCATGGTCAGCGCGTGTTCCATGTCCGCGGCTGTCTCCGCGCTGCACCGTGGCCGGACCCGGTCCAGGGCCATCGTAATGGTGGTCGCCGGCCGGGCCGCGATGCTCCCGCAGGCCAGGGCCGCGGCCACTTCCCCATATCGCGGCTGGATCCTTTGACCTGTAAGTGAGCGGCCCGGCAGCAGATCCTCCGCCAGGGCAAGGCGGCGACGGGCCTCCGCCGAGCCGATCCGCAGCAGCGAGCGCAGGTGCTCGCCCGTGTTCCGGAACTCCCTGACCGCGGCCCGGGCGTCACCGGCAGCGAGCCCGCCGCCGTCGACGTCGACCCTGGCCCCGGCTGCTCGAGCTTCAGGTTCGGCGCTGCGGGGACCATCGCTGGAGCCGCCCTCCCCGGCGTCGGCTCCCCAGCCCGTCGTCCAGCCGGTCCCCCAGGCCGGCTCCTGCTGCCGGACCCGGTGCAACTGCCCCGCGGCGACGAGCTGCAAGTAGTCCAGGGTGCGGGAGAGTTCCTCCACGCCTGAGGCAAACGCGGCGGAGTCCTGCAACCCCAGCGTCCCGACGTCGTCCACAGCCGTCCGTGCCAGCGAGCGCAACGCCGCGAGTGCGCCCTCAAGAACACCCTGCGGACCACCGCGACCGCCGTCGTGACGGCTGTCGCGATCCTCGGGCGGATCCAGCAGAGCGAGCCGACGCGGCCCCGGCATTTGACCCGCCGCTTGAGCAGCCGCCGTCACCATCCGCGGCTCGCGCACCTTATGGAACACGACGAACCCGCCGCCGGGCGCAGCGGCCTGGCGGGTAGTGAGGTGTCCGATCGCTTCCATACCCAAAGCATCTCAGGAGGCTCTGACAAAATAGCCGACCCACTGATCTGGAACGCACATGCGATCTGGGCCTGACGTGAGCTACAACATCACGGTCCTGCCAGCGGCCCTTCGGCAACTGCGCAAGCTCCCTCCCGAGGGCCGCCGCCGGGTCCAAGCAGCCATCGAGTTGCTGGCCGAGACTCCGCGCCCACCCGGCGCCAAGAAGCTGGCAGGGCGGGTCGAGTGGCGCGTCCGAACGGGAGGTTATCGGGTGCTCTACCGGATCGACGACGGCCGACTCGTCATCGTCGTCCAAAGTGCTTGATCTGGTTTCACGCGACGGAAAATGCCCCACGACACGCGAATTCGCGCGTCGTGGGGCATTTTCTGTGTCGCAGGATCGAATGCGAGTCGAGAGCCAAGCCCTACATATGCACGTGCAGCCGCCGCGCCGCTTCCGAGATGGAACCGGTCAGCGATGGGTACACCGTGAAGGTGCTTGCGAGGTCGTCGACGTGCAGTTTCTGCTTCACGGCAACGGCGATCGGATAGATGAGCTCGGAGGCATTCGGACCGATGACGACGCCACCGATCACGGTGCCCGAGCCCTTGCGCGCAATGATCTTCACGAAGCCGTCCTTGGTGTTGCGCATCTTGGCGCGGGCATTGCTCAGCAGGGACAGCATGACCACATCACCCTGGTACTTGCCCGATTCGAGGTCGGCCTCGGAGACGCCCACAGAGGCGATTTCGGGTGAAGTGAAGATGTTGGAAGCCACTTGGTGGAGCTTGATCGGCATGACGGCGTCGCCCAGGAAGTGCGCAACAGCGATGCGGCCCTGCATGGCAGCGACCGAGGCGAGGGCCAGGATTCCGGTGCAATCACCGGCGGCATAGATGTTCGGCGCCGTGGTGCGGGAGACGCCGTCGACCTTGATGTGGCCGGACTCAGTGACAGCCACGCCCGCCTCTTCGAGTCCGATTCCGGCCGTGTTGGGGATGGAGCCAACACAGACGAGGCAGTGGCTGCCCGAGACGGTGGTGCCGTCGCCAAGCGTCACCTTAACACCGCCGTCGGTCCTTTCAACGGCCTCCGCGCGTGAGCGGGACAAGACGCGCACGCCGCGGCGCTTGAAGACACCTTCAAGGACCTGGGCCGCGTCCGTGTCCGAGCCGGGCAGGACCTGGTCGCGGCTCGAAATCAGGGTGACGTTCGAGCCAAGGCCGTTGTAGGCCGAAGCGAATTCGGCGCCGGTGACGCCGGAACCGACGACGATCAGGTCTTCCGGAAGTTCCTCGAGGTTGTAGATCTGTGCCCAGTTCAGGATGCGCTCACCGTCGGGCTTTGCCGTGGGCAGTTCGCGGGGGTGGGCGCCGACGGCGAGAAGAATGGCATCGGCGGTAATTGTCTTGACACCCTCCGAGGTAATGACCTCGATGGTGTGGTTGTCCAGGAGTTTTCCGGAGCCCATCAGGATCTCCACGCCAAGGTGCTCAAGGCCCACCCGGATGTCGTCCGATTGCTCCCGCGCGAGGTGCAGGACACGGTCGTTGATGTGGCCCAGGTCCGCGCGCATGCCCGGCGCCACATCGCTGCCGTCGACGGCGAACTTGACTCCCAGCTCCCCGGCCTCGCCGACGCGGGTCATGAGATCCGCCGTCGCGATCAGGGTTTTGGAGGGTACGACGTCGGTGAGGACGGCTGAGCCGCCGAGTCCGGCGCGCTCGATGAGGGTTACCCTCGCTCCCAAGTGCGCCGCGACCATGGCCGCTTCATATCCGCCTGGACCTCCGCCCAGGATCGCGATTCGTGGTGAGCTGAAGTCAGGATGCATGGTCACAATGTTCCATTCTCACTTAATGCGGGCGGACCTGCCACTAAGCCCCACCTGAGAACGCCTGTAGAGGCCGCTTACCTGCCCAACTGCGCCCTGTTCAACAGCGCGCGTGGCACTGTAGTTTGTACCAGTGAGTAACACAGAGCTGATGAATACAGACCCATTCGAGGCCGCCAAAGCTGCGGCCGACTACATCGCGGCGGAGACCGGCGTCGAAACCCACGACGTCGCACTCGTGCTCGGCTCAGGCTGGGGCGCCGCTGCGGATCTCATAGGCGAAACGACGGCGACCCTCACGGCGTCGGAAGTTCCCGGCTTCCACGCTCCTGCCGTTGAGGGGCATGTGGGCACCATCCGCTCGGTCCTGACCAAGGAAGGCAAGCGGGCCCTCGTTCTCGGCGCGCGTACCCACTACTACGAAGGCAAAGGCGTCCGCGCTGTAGTCCACGGCGTACGCACAGCCGCGGCAGCCGGATGCCAGACCCTGGTGGTGACCAACGGCTGCGGTGGCCTGAACGAAGCCTGGACCCCCGGCACACCCGTGCTGATCAGCGACCACATCAACCTGACGGCGGCTTCTCCCCTTGAAGGCGCCACGTTCGTGGACCTCACGGACCTGTACTCCTCGCGCATCCGCGGACTGGCCCGCGAAGTGGATCCGACGCTCGACGAAGGCGTCTACGCCCAGTTCACCGGCCCGCACTACGAAACTCCGGCCGAGGTCCAATACGCCAAGCGAATCGGCGCGGACTTGGTGGGCATGTCCACCGCTCTGGAAGCCATCGCCGCCCGGCACGCAGGTATGGAGGTCTTCGGCATCTCCCTCGTGACCAATCTCGCCGCAGGCATCAGCCCGGTACCGCTCAGCCACCAGGAAGTCATCGAGGCGGGCCAGACGGCGGGCGCACGCATTTCGCGCCTCCTGGCGGACATCATCGCCAAGCTTTGATCGAATAGCCGGGAGCCCGGGCTCCCGGCTATTCCGGAGTTCGTAGCGCAGTAGAATTTGAGTGATTCTCCGCCCTAAGCGCTCGAACCGAAAGGACCGCCGATCATGACATCCGCGCCTTTCCGGTTCTTGCGGACCAGCCTGGTCGGCTCGATCATTCTTGGATTGGCCGCGGGTGGGCACCTTGCCGGCGGCGGAAACCTTCCGGCACCAGGCATTTTGACGGCGCTCTGTGCCCTGACAATCCTCCCTGTCGCCATCCTGACGCGCGCCCGGCTTTCGCTTCCCGTCGTCGCAGGGCTGCTGGGAGCCGGACAGCTCTGCCTTCACTGGGCATTCTGCGCCCTGTCCGGAACGTCCACCGCGGCATCGTTGCAGTCCGGGCATGCAGGACATGTTCCCTTGGCGTCAACCCCGGAAACCGTAAGCACCATCGCCTCAGCCCACGCTGCCGCCAGCGACTGGCACATGCTCGGGGCGCACTCAGTCGCAACCCTGGGCACGGCCCTGGTCCTCGCGCGCGGCGAACAAGCACTGTGGGCACTGGCAGCGTGGCTGCGGCCGCTGGTCCAACTGCCTGCTCCAACAGCGATTCAGCCACTCCGAACCTCCGCTCCGTGCCCGACCCCGGTTGTGCATCCACGCAGCCTTCCCGGCCTTCGGCTTCCTTCCCTGCGCGGCCCGCCAGCCCCGGTGCCCGCCGCCTGAGACTCTCCCTTTCACATATAGCCAGGGACAGGCGGCACCTCGCTGCCTTCACCGGTCCGGACCTCCGTCCGCCCCGGTCCCCAAACCGCTTTTCTTTTGTGAAAGGGCATCATTGCCATGAAGACCTCCTCCCGCCGTACCCTCAAAACCGCCTGCGCCGCGACGATGGCCGCCGGGCTGCTCGCCTTCGGCGTCTCCGCAGCGTCCGCACACGTCAACGTCAATCCCGACGACCCCGCAGCAGGCGGCTACACCCACCTGACCTTCAACGTTCCCAACGAGTCCCCGACGGCCAAGACCAACAAGCTCGAAGTATCACTCCCCACGGATACGCCCTTCAACTCTGTGTCCGTGAAGCCGGTCGAGGGCTGGACGGCCGAGCTCGTCACCACCACCCTGCCAAAACCCGTCACGGTCGGAGGGGCAACGGTGACCAAGGCGGTCAGTTCGGTCGTCTGGACCGCGGACGCCGCACACCAGATCGGGCAGAACGAATACCAGGCGTTCTCGATCTCGGTGGGTGTACTGCCCGACGCCGGCACCACCGTGACGCTGCCAGCCACACAGAGCTACACCGACGGCACGGTGGTGAAGTGGGACGAGAAGACCGTTGAGGGGCAGCCTGAACCGGAGCACCCGGCTCCCTCGTTCGTCACCACCGCGAGCGACGCAGCCGCATCGGCGGTTCCCACGTCCTCCCCGTCCGTGACCCCGGCGCCGTCGGCTGCGGCATCGACGACATCCACCGACGCGGCATCCACGGCTGGCTGGTTCGGACTCGCGGCCGGCCTCATCGGCCTGGCCGCGGGCGTCACCGCCTTGGTGCGAACCCGCTCCACGAAGGCCAAATAGCCCCACCTCGAACGAGCGAACTGCCCGCGCCGGACCCCGGCGCGGGCAGTTTTGTATCCCGCTCCAGCCGGACCACGAATCCCACCAACGACAGCCGTCCCCAGGCAATTTTCCGACTCCTGTCAAGTCAATTCGCCCCCGCGTTAATGGCATGTGAACTTTTCGAATAAATCAGATTTATTCAGAAACATTTGACCCGCCGCGCTTTCCATGGCACGCGCGCGGTGTAAAAATGTAAACGCTTGCGCACATATGTCTGACATGTGCTCCAGAGCCCGGAACGGCACTCGAAACACGGCTTGCAACCGCATCAAGCGCACGTCAAGCTTTGAACGGTCCCGGCAAGTCGACGTGCCGGACCGAAGGATGGGGGCTTCCTAAGAATCCCCCGTCCACCCGACACGATGGCGTTCCCGACGACGCCATTGGTGTTACGGGAACGCCGGAGTGCGGACCAGGCCTTGCGCCAATTCCACGTAGTCCAACCTCCGCGAGAAGAGCAAGCATGAAATCTCACTCAACCCCCAACAGGCCACGCCGACGCCTGCGGTCTGTAGCCGCTTTTGCGGCCGCTGCCAGTGTGGCCGCGACGGTGCTCATGGCATCCCCGGCAGCCCAGGCAAACCTGCCTGCCGACAAGCCGGCCACCACAATGCCGGCTCCCACGCCGGGATTCCCGCTTCCGACGGTCCACACGCAACAAGCCTTTGATCCCGCCGCAAACTTCACGTCCAAGTGGACGCGGGCGGATGCCAAGCAGATCATGGCCCAGAGCAACCCGAACGTGACCGCCGGCCAGAACTCCATGAGCCCCAACGTCACCATGCCGGAGATCCCGAAGGACTTCCCGGCCATGAACGACGACGTGTGGGTCTGGGACACGTGGTCCCTGACCGACCAGAACGCCAACCAGATCAGCTACAAGGGCTGGGATGTCATCTTCTCCCTCGTCGCCGACCGCCACGCGGGTTACGGCTTCGACCAGCGCCACTGGAACGCCCGCATCGGCTACTTCTTCCGCAAGACCAACGCAGACCCCGCGAAGGACAAGTGGAACTACGGCGGACACCTGTTCCTGGACAACACCTCCATCGGCAACACCGAATGGTCCGGTTCCACGCGCCTCATGCAGGGTGACCACGTCAACGTGTTCTACACGGCCACCACGTTCTACGACCGTGCAGAGCGCAACGCGGGCGGAGGCGGGATCGCTCCGGACGCAGTCATTGCCAAGGCCCTCGGCAACATCCACGCCGACCAGAACGGCGTGACCTTCGACGGCTTCCAGCACACCAAGCTGCTCGAACCGGACGGAAAGCTGTACCAGACCAAGGCCCAGAACGCCGGCTTCGCCTTCCGTGACCCGTACACGTTCGAAGACCCGGCCCACCCGGGCCAGACCTTCATGGTCTTTGAGGGCAACACCGCCGGAAACCGCGGCTCCTACAAGTGCACCGATGCTGATCTCGGTTACCAGGCAGGCGATCCCCACGCCGAAAACACCAACACGGTCAACACCACCACCGGTTCCTGGTTCCAGACCGCGAGCGTGGGCCTGGCCGTCGCAGACAACAAGGACCTGACCCAGTGGCACTTCCTGCCGCCGATCCTGTCCGCCAACTGCGTCAACGACCAGACCGAGCGCCCTCAGATCTTCATCCAGAATGAAAACGGCAAGAACAAGTACTACCTGTTCACGATCAGCCACCAGTTCACCTACGCCGATGGCATGCGTGGTCCCGACGGCGTCTACGGCTTTGTTGGCAACGGTGTCCGTTCGGACTTCCAGCCGGTGAACAACTCGGGCCTCGCGCTCGGCTCGCCGACCGACTTGAACCTGCCGGCGAACAACCCGAGCGGCACCCAGTCGGCACAGCAGAACGGCCGTCAGTTCCAGGCCTACTCGCACTACGTGCAGCCGGGCGGCCTGGTGCAGTCGTTCATCGACAACGTTGACGGAGTCCGTGGAGGGTCCCTCTCCCCTACGGTAAAGATCAACTTCGCCGGTGGCGTCACGCAGGTTGACCGCAGCTTCGGCAAGAACGGCCTCGGCCCGTTCGGCTACCTCCCCACCAACGTCCGCGTCGGCGGGGAAGGCCTCTACAAGTAGGCCACAGTCAAAACCAGCCGGGCAGGCAGGGGATTTGCTGCCTGCCCGGCAACATGGGGCGCCCGGTTCACCCCGGGCGCCCTGCTCCACAACCCAGGAAGTCCCATGCTCCACTCTCCCCAACGCCCGTTCCGGCCCGCTCGCAAGCCGGCACTCGCCGTCGTCGCCGCCGTCATCGCAATGTTCGCGAGTTCCTGCACCCCGACTCCGGACGCGTCGCCATCCGCCGGCGGCACCGCCGTCGGAACCGCTGCCCCCGCACCGTCCGAATCGGACCCATGGCGGCCCGCCGCGCACCTCACGGCGTCGCAAAACTGGATCAACGATCCCAACGGGCTTGTTTACGAAAACGGCACCTATCACGCGTTCTACCAGCACAATCCGCACGGCAACTTCTGGGGAGACATGTCGTGGGGTCATTCCACCAGCACGGATCTGGTGCACTGGACCCAGAAGCCCGTGGCCCTGGAGGGCACCGCCAGCGAGGAAATCTTTTCCGGCGCCATCGTTCCGGACACCAAGAACGCATCCGGCCTGGGCACCGCTGAAAACCCGCCGTTGGTAGCCCTCTACACCAGCTCGTACGGCGACGGCGGGGCGCTGCCCAAGGGCAGCCAGGCCCAGTCCGTGGCCTACAGCCTGGACCATGGAACGCCCTGGACCAAGTACAAGGGCAATCCGGTGCTCAGCCTGAATCCGGCGTCGAACAACTTCCGGGATCCGAAGATTACCTGGTACGAGCCCGGCAAATACTGGGTCATGACCACGGTGGTAGCTGACGCCCAGGTGGTGAAACTCTTCAAATCCACCGACCTGCTGCACTGGGACTTCCTCAGCGACTTCTCGGGAGTGGGCGCCCAGGGCGGGCTCTGGGAAGTTCCCGAGCTGCTCCAGATGGACGTCGACGGCGGCAACGGCCTGAAGAAGTGGGTCATGATCCTGAGCATCAACCCGGGAGGCATCGCAGGAGGCTCCGGCATGCAGTACTTCGTGGGCAATTTCGACGGCACACGGTTCACGGCGGAAAACGCGGCAAAGCCGGGCGACCCGCTGACGGAATCGCAATGGCTTGACCATGGTGCGGACTTCTATGCGGCCAATACCATCACCGGGGCTCCTGGTGGAAAGCCGGTGCTTCTCGGCTGGATGGGGAACTGGGACTATGCGCAATCCGTCCCGAGCACGCCATGGCGCGGGTCAATGGCCATCCCCCGCCAGCTCACCCTCGCAGCCACAGGAAGCCGTTTCGAGCTCCATTCGAGCATCGCCCAGGCTGCCGCGGATGCGCTCACGGACACCAAGACCAGTGAAGTACATGGCAAAAACCTCACCGTCACCGATTCAACGGAACCCCTCGGCGGCGATTTCGGAACCCGAACCCAGCTGATCGACGCCGAGATGGACGTGGCGGGCGCCTCCGAGGCCGGATTGGTGCTGCGGGCTTCGGCGGACGGGAAGGCAGGCCTCCGGATCTCGTACAACCGCGCAAGCCAGACCCTGAAAGTGGACCGCTCTGCAGCCGGGACCTCCAACTTCTCGCCGAAATTCAGCCCCTACCACCAAGCCTCCGTGCCCCTGAAGGACGGCAAGGTCCGTCTCCGCATCCTCTTGGATTCCTCGTCGGTGGAGGTCTTCACACAAGACGGCTCGGTAGTCATCTCGGACATCTTCTTCCCGCAATGGGGGAACACGGGTGCGGCAGCGTTCAGTGCAGGCGGCCCGGCGAGCTTCGTCCTCACCACCACGCGGCAGCGACCCTGACGCTGGGGAGCCCAACTGACTCGCATTAGTTGTCGTTTAGACGCCTCATAACGACAACTAATGCGAGTCAGTTGGGTGGCGTGGGCCGGACTGTGACGGCTGACATAGCCGGTGACCTCGGCATTCATTCCCTTTGACGATAGCTTTATCCCTATGACATCGAGCGATGCCGAATTTGAAAAGCTGATATCCGACGCCGGCGAGTGGGCTGCCCAGGACCCGGACCCGGTCACTGCGGCAGCGCTGTCCGAGCTGGCCGGACTCGCCTCCAATGGCGTCGCCGCGGCCCGTCAACAGCTTGAAGACAGCTTCAGCGGAACGCTGCAGTTCGGTACCGCTGGGCTCCGTGCCGCCCTCGGTCCTGGTCCCAACAGGATGAACCGCGTAGTGGTGCGCCGGGCAGCGGCAGGTTTGGCGGCCTTCCTCAAGGACGCCGTTGAGGCGGCTGCCCCGGGAACGCGGCCGCGCGCCGTCGTCGGCTATGACGCTAGGCACAACTCGGACGTCTTCGCACGGGAGTCCGCAGCCATCTTCACGGCCGCGGGAATCGAGACCTTCCTGATGCCTTCGGCGCTTCCCACCCCGTTGTTGGCTTACGCGGTCCGTTCGCTTGATTGCGACGGCGGTGTCATGGTCACAGCGAGCCATAACCCGCCGCAGGACAACGGTTACAAGGTGTACTTGGGCGGCCGGGCCGTGGAGGAAAGCGGCCGCGGGTCCCAGATCGTGGCACCCTACGATTCGCAGATCGCGGCAAGCATCGAAGCCGTGGGCCCTTTGGATTCCATCCAACTGGCCGAGTCCGGCTGGACTGAACTGCCCGCTTCCATCACCGGGGAGTATGAGGCCGCGATGGCCGGCCTCGCCGACGTCGAGAATTTCCCGGCCCGTCAACTGAAGATCGTTTTGACCCCCATGCATGGCGTGGGTGGTGAGACTGCGGTGTCTGTGCTGAATGCGGCAGGCTTCACCGACGTCTCACTCGTGGAAGAGCAAGCAGAACCGGATCCGGACTTCCCCACCGTCAGTTTTCCGAACCCGGAAGAGCCCGGCGCACTGGACCTGGCTTTGGCGGCAGCGGCGCGTTTGGGTGCCGATATCGTGCTGGCGAACGACCCCGACGCCGACCGCGCGGCCGTAGCGGCACAGGACCCGGATACGGGTGCTTGGCGGATGTTGCGGGGCGACGAAGTGGGCGCCTTACTTGGGGCACATGTGGTGGCCCGGCACGCCGCGGATGTGCGGCAAGGCGATTCAACACGGGGCGTTTTCGCCAACTCAATCGTCTCGTCCCGGCTGCTTTCCCGCATCGCGGCGGCGGCCGGCTTCGCCCACGAGGAAACGCTCACGGGATTCAAGTGGATTTCCCGGGTGCCGGGACTTGTGTACGGCTACGAGGAAGCCCTGGGCTACTGCGTTGCACCCGAACTCGTCAGGGACAAGGACGGCATTTCCGCCTCCTTGCTCATCGCCGAACTGGCGGCGGCGGCCAACGCCGAAGGAAAGACGATCTTCGACACCTTGGATGAGATCTACCTGGTGCATGGATTGCATGCGAGCGACCAGCTCAGCATCCGGGTGGCGGACCTTGGTTTGCTGGACGCCATGATGAACCGGCTCCGGGCCGATCCGCCGGAGTCCTTTGGCGGTTCCGCCATCGAGACCTTTGTGGATTTGGCCCAGGGAAGCGAGCAACTGCCGCCGACGGACGGCCTCCTCTACCTGACCAAGGACCTAAGCCGCGTCATCATCCGGCCCAGTGGCACCGAGCCAAAGCTCAAGTGCTACCTGGAGGTCATCAAGTCGGTCGGTTCGGCGGCGGAACTCGCCGAAACCCGGCACGCCGCGCGGACCACTTTGGACCACATTCTTGCCGATGTCCGCGAGGCGCTCGGGCTCTGAGCGCTTCGGCTCCACGACGGACGACGGCGGTGCGCGGCTGGGGGCTCCGGGCTACAGTTCGACTTCGATGAAGCCGTCAACCATGCGGGTCTTGAATGCCGGAAGCCGGAGCCCGGGGTTGGAATAGCACTCACCGGTCTGCAGGTCGTAGACCTCCTTGTGCAACGGCGAGGCGATAGTGGGGCGTGATCCCCGGGAGCCGGTGATCCCCCGGGCCATGACATTGGCCAGGGTTGCAGGGTCCTGCTGGGCGACTGCGTAGACATTGTCGGCATCGAGGCGGAAGAGCGCCACCTGCACGCCGTCGATCAACGCCGCCTCGCCCCAAGCCGGTTCCAGCTCGTCCAACGGGCATACAGGGTGCCAGCCGGACTCGGTCGGCGCGCTCGTCAGTTGTTCTTCCCGTTCCAGAATGACGGTCATGCCAACCCCTCTCGCTATGCCTGCAGCCGGACAAATGCTGTCCTTTCCTTCAGGCGGTGGCCGCCGAGCGGCCATATCTTCAAGGTAGGCGGGGAGTGTTTCACTCGAATGCAGTCAATGTGTCGGGTGCGTAAAAGAGACCTCACGGGTCCCGACATCCAATCGTGACCCAGAAGTTAAGATCACGAAACAAAAGGGAAACTGAGGAGAAACTGCCCGTCCGTAGTCTGAAGTGACAAGTTGCGGAGCACGTTCTGCGGCGTATGCGAAAGGCCACCAGTGACCGGACACACTTCCACCCCAGAAAACCAGCGCCGTATTGTTGTCGCCGGCGGAGGCCCTGCGGCCCACCGTTTTGCCGATGCCATGCATACCCGCGGTCTCGAGGGCTGGCACGTCACGGTCCTGACCGAGGAAGCCCACGTTCCGTATGACCGGGTCACCCTGAGCAAGGCGCTGACCGATGTGGACTATGACCTCACCTTGGGCGACATGTCCATGTGGGAGCACGAAGCCCTGGACCTGCGCACTGGCGAGCGGGTAGTCAAGATCAACCCCGAAGCCAAGTCCGTGGAAACGGCGGCCGGCAACACTTACGACTACGACCACCTGGTGGTGGCCACCGGCTCGGACGCGGCACAGCTCCCCTTCCCCGGCGGCGAGCTCGCCCATGTCTACCGCACCCTCGACGACGTCTGGGCCATCAACAAGGCCATCGCCGAACTCACGGAGAAGCTTGGCCGGACCGTCCGGACCGTGACCATCGGCGGCGGCCTCCTCGGCTTGGAAGCTGCGGCCGGCACCATGGAGTTGGGCGCACAGGCCACCGTCATCAACGGTTCACGCTGGCTCATGAACGCCCAGCTGGACGAGGGCGCCGGCCAGGCACTGGGCCGGCTGGTCACCGCCAAGGGACTCGAAGTCCTGACGGGAACGTACCCCGCCGAAGTATTGTCCGACGACGGCCAGGTCACCGGCGTCCTCATGAAGGACGGCCGCGTCATCCCCGCCGACATGGTTATCGCGTCCATCGGCATCCGCCCCCGCGATGAACTGTTCCGCGGAACGGAAGGCGACGCGGACGGCCCCACCGCTGAACAGCTGTTCGAACTCGGCAAGAAGGGCGGCGTGGTCATCAACGACCATTGCGCCACCCCGGTCCCCGGCATTTGGGCCATCGGCGAAGTCGCGAACTTCGATGGCATGTGCCTGGGGCTCGTGGCTCCGGCGAACACCATGGCTGAGATCGTGGCCGACCGGCTACACGGCGGCCAAGCGACGTTCCCGGGTTTCGACACCGCGACCAAGCTCAAGCTCTCCGGTGTGGACGTGGCCAGCTTCGGCGATGCGTTCGCCACAACCGAGCACTCCCTGGAGATCGTGTACGCCGACCCCGCCCGCGGCGTCTACCAGAAGATCGTCACCACCGACGATGCCAAGACCCTGCTCGGCGGGATCTTCGTCGGCGACGCCACCCCCTACATGAGCCTGCGCCCCCTGCTCGGCCGCGAACTCCCCGCCGAACCAGGCGCTTATCTCACCGCCGCGGGCGGCGGGGACGCCCCCGAGACCGAACTGCCGGACGACGCGATCCTCTGCTCCTGCAACAACGTCGCCGCAGGCAGCGTCCGCGATGCCATCAACGGCTGCGGTTCCTGCGAGGGCAACGCCCCCGTCCAGGAACTCGGCGAACTAAAGACATGTTCGCGGGCCGGCACCCAGTGCGGTTCGTGCGTGCCGATGATCAAGAAGCTCCTCGAAGGGGAACTGAAGAAGTCCGGCATCGAAGTCTCCAAGGCCCTGTGCGAGCACTTCAGCCTCTCCCGCCAGGAACTCTTCGACGCCATCCGCGTGCTGGAGCTGACCTCCTTCGAGGACATCCTGGCCAAATACGGCACCGGCGCGGGCTGCGACATCTGCAAGCCGACGATCGCGTCGATCCTCGCCTCACAGAACAGTGAATACGTGCTCGGTGCCGGGCGCGGTACCCTGCAGGACACCAACGACCGCGCCTTGGCAAACATGCAAAAGGACGGCACCTACTCCGTGGTCCCCCGCATCGCCGGCGGCGAAATCACGCCGAAGGGCCTGGGTGTCATTGCCCGCGTTGCCGAGAAGTACGGCCTCTACACGAAGATCACCGGCGGGCAGCGGATCGACATGTTCGGGGCCCGCCTTGAGCAGCTCCCGGAGATCTGGAAGGAACTCGTCGACGCCGGCTTCGAGTCCGGCCAGGCGTACGGCAAGAGCCTGCGCACCGTGAAATCCTGCGTCGGATCTACGTGGTGCCGCTTCGGTGTCCAGGACTCCGTCGCCATGGCCATCAACCTGGAACTGCGCTACCGCGGCCTGCGCAGCCCGCACAAACTCAAAATGGGCGTCTCCGGCTGCGCCCGCGAATGCGCCGAAGCCCGCGGCAAGGACGTCGGCGTCATCGCCACCGACAAGGGCTGGAACCTTTACGTCGGCGGCAACGGCGGCTTCCTGCCCGCCCACGCCCAGCTCCTCGCCCAGGACCTGGACGACGACACCCTGATCAAATACATCGACCGCTACCTCATGTACTACATCCGCACCGCCGACCGCCTCCAGCGCACCGCCCGCTGGCAGGAAGAACTCGACGGCGGACTCAAACACATCGAAGACGTCATCATCCACGACTCCCTTGGCATCGCGGACGACCTCGAAGCCGCCATGGCCCGGCACATCGACACCTACCAGGACGAATGGGCAGAGACCCTCAAGGACCCCGAGCGCCTGCGCCGCTTCCGTTCCTTCGTGAACGCACCCGACCAGAAGGACGAGGCCATCGCCTTCGTCCCCGAACGCGGCCAAATCCGCCCCGCCACCAACGAGGAAAAAGGCGGCGTCCTCATCGCCAGCACGATCCCCGTTCGCGGCCAGGACTAAGGAGCACAAACCATGCAGCTCACCATCGACCTCACAGGCCGCGACGTTCTGGTCACAGGCTCTACCCACGCCGCGCGGCAAGCCGTACGGCGCTTCGAAGCCGCGGGCGCCGTCGTCCATCGGCTCAGCACTCCCGACGGCGCCGACTCTGACGGCCCGCTGCCCGAACGCCCCTTCCTGGTCGCGGCCGTCGACGACGGCCAGCCCGGCTGGGAGCCCTTGCTCGCACGCTGCCGGGAAGCGGGGATCCCCGTCGCCAGCGAACCGGCTGCTGGCGAGTCCGGGCACGTCACCCTGGTCGGCGGCGGTCCCGGCACCCTCGAGTTGCTGACCATAGGCGCGGTCAACGCGCTGCGGGACGCCGACGTCGTCTTCTACGACCGGCTCGCCCCCTACGCGGAACTGGCGCGACTGACGTCGGCGGAACTGGTGGACGTCGGCAAACGCCCCGGGCACCACAAGGTCACCCAATGCGACATCGAAAAGCTCATGGTGGACGCCGCGTTGACCGGCAAGAACGTAGTCCGGCTCAAAGGCGGCGACCCTTATGTATTCGGCCGTGGCGGCGAAGAAGTCAGCGCCTGCGTGCAGGCTGGGGTCCCGGTCCGCGTCATCTCGGGCGTCACGAGCGCCATCTCGGTCCCGGCGGCCGCGGGCATTCCCGTCACTCACCGCGAGGTCAGCCACATGTTCACCGTGGTTTCCGGCCATGCACCGCTGACCGAGAAGGAACACACGCACCTGGCCGGACTCGGCGGGACCATCGTGGTCCTCATGGGCATCGGCACCCTCCCCCAACTCGCTGCCGGGCTCCGGCGGGCCGGGATGGATCCAGCGATGCCCATGGCCGTCGTCGAACGCGGCTACCGCCCCGGGCAGCGCACCACCATCGCCGAACTCGGCACCATTGAAACCGCGGCCGCAGGCTGCACCAACCCGGCCGTCCTGGTCATCGGCGAGGTGGTCCGCGTGGCCGAAGCCAACCGCGATCACACCGAAGCCACCGCAGACCTTGACCTCCTCGCGGCTTCCCTCCTTGAAGCCTGAAAGAACACACATGACTACGCTGAATGCCCTTGATTCCATCGATGCAGGCTCGCCGCTGGCCACCCCTGGACCAAACGACGATGCGCCGCTGGACGGTTTCCGGATCGGAGTGACTTCACACCGGCGTTCACGTGACCTGATCGAGGCGCTCGAGCGGCGCGGCGCTTCCGTGCTGCACGCTCCGGCTTTGAAGATCGCGCCGGTCCAGGAAGACATCACCCTCATCGAGGACACGAAAACGATCATCGCGGCCAAGCCGGATATCTGCATCGCCACCACCGCCTACGGCATGCGGCGCTGGTGCGAAGCCGCGGACTCCTTCGGCATCGGCGAGCAACTTCTCGATGTGCTGGGGGCCTGCCGCATGTTCGTGCGCGGGCCAAAAGCCCGGGGTGCAGTCCGCGCGGCAGGCCTTGCCGACGTCGGGATCAGCAGTGACGAAACCACCGCCACACTGGTGGATATGCTCCTTCAGGAAGGAGTCCGCGGGAAGACCGTCGCCGTGCAATTGCACGGCTACACCGACGTCCGCCAGTTGGAGCGCCTCCGCATGTCCGGCGCGACGGTCCTCACTGTCACCCCGTACCGCTGGGTAAAGCCCGACGGCGAAGACAAGCTTCCGCGCCTCATCGAAGCCGCCTGCTCCGGGGACTTGGATGTGCTCACCTTTACGAGCGCGCCCGCAGTAGACGCCATGTGGAGCACGGCCCACGAGATGGGCCTGTACCGTCAGCTGATCGAGGCCCTCAAGACCCAGGTGACAGTCGCCGCCGTCGGGCCTGTCACCGCACAGCCGTTGGTCGACGCCGGGCTCAGCCCCCTCATCCCGGACCGCTACCGCATGGGTGCGCTCATCCGGCTCGTCACCGAACATCTGGCCCTGAACCATGTCCGCCGGCTCGACACCCCCGCAGGGCACATCGAGCTGCGCGGCCGCTGTTTGAGGATCGATGGTTCCGTCGTGGAACTGGCCCCGGCTCCGCTGCTCCTGCTGCGCGCGCTTTTGGGAGCCGGGGGCGCGGTGCTGTCCCGAGAGGCCCTTTCCGACCTTCTGGAATTGCGTGGCTCGGTCCACGCCCTGGACATGACGGTGAGCCGCTTGCGGTCCTCGCTGCCGGACGGAAAGCTCGTGGAAACCGTCGTCAAGCGGGGTTACCGGTTGCGCGTCTAGCTGGCTATAGGATTGTCAATCCTGCGTTTCCGGGCATGATTTGGCGGCTCTGCAGCAGTTGCTGCGGAGCTTG